>JBBTQP010000027.1:0-26180 GCA_038065635.1 Patescibacteria group bacterium
GTTGTTTCTATGATGGCGAAAAACTTAACCGGACAGGCGTGGGACATGACCCTTTCTAATTTTTGATGTCACTGTGTCCGTTCCCCTCTAGGTGCAAACATCGGAACGCCGGTCTCTCCCGCCGGCCGTATCTGAATCGAACGTGCCATAACGCTGCCGTATGCATATTTGACTCAACCTAGCGTATCTTGGTAGATTCCCGATGCCAATCAAGGCGAGAAGAGGAGGTACTTTGGATTCAAAACAGTTAGCCAGACGCATCGCGGAAGAGGCGACGTATTTGATTGAGCAGAGCCTTACCCCGGATCGCATCCCGGCAGTAGCTCTCGTACTCGGCACTGGGTGGGGCGGAGCGATGGAGCTAGAGATGTCCAAGGGGTTGGAGCTCGAAAACATTCGGGGCTTCGAAAATCTTAAGCATCTACCGCGCATCGAGGGGCACGAGCGTGTCGTCGTGTGTGGTGACATCGGCGGAAAACGCGTCATCGCGTTGCGCGGTCGGATTCACTTGAACGAAGATTCGACCCATCAGGCCGAGGTCGGCGGCATGGTGCGCTTGCAGATCGAGATGCTTCTCGAGCTGGGAGTGAAGCGGTTCATCCTGACCAACGCCGCAGGAAGCTTGAGGCCGGAAATCGAGGTCGGCAGTGTGGTTATGGCCGACAGCTTCGTGAGTCTCTTCGCTCCGGCCATGCCGCTGTTTGGCGGGGAGTTCTGTTGTCCTCAAGACAGACTCTCGAGCGCATGGCGGGAAGCCGCGCTTGAGGCGGCTCGTCCGGTTCATATCACCGTGCATCAGGGCGCGTACGCGATGTTGCGCGGTCCGCAGTTCGAAGGAACGGGGCTCGACAAGAAGATGCTTCGCGACGCGGGCGCGGCAGTGGTTGGCATGAGCACGTATCCGGAAATGTGCGTCATTGCGACCCGCCCGGGAACCAAAGCGCTTTGCCTCTCGTTCGTTACCAACACCGACTCTGAAGCGCACTCGCACGAGGAAAATCAGGCGCGCGCAAAAGAAAAGAGTGCTCAACTCGGAGCTTTGCTCCGGAACATCGTAGAAAAGACGGTGGAGTAGCTCGCGCTCTTTCCGACCAAAACGGCTCGACCGCGTTTCGGACGAAGCTCGCATGATGCAGCTTTCGTCTCGAGGCGCGGTATTTTTTGTTTTCAACAAAAACAAAAACACCTCTCGTTTGAGAAGTGTTTTTGTTGGAGCGGGTAGGGGGAGTCGAACCCCCATCTCCACCTTGGCAAGGTGGCATAATAGCCGCTATACGATACCCGCCTGCGTTGTCTATTAGCGCAGAGAGATTATCAATAAACGGCGCGGGATGCAAGCGTTGGTATCGTTTAATTCGGAAACGGTTCCATTGCGAGTATGCGCCCCGCAACATCGCGCGTAAGCGATCCTTTTTTCACGAGTCCATCTATTAGTTCGGTGAGCTTTTGGTTTCCTTTGCACGCTAGTATTACCAGATCAGCCCGTAGGTTCGCGAGCTTGTCATCAAGATAATCTTTGGTGACCATGCTAGCCAAACGATGGTCAACTTGCGCGAAGCGAAGATCCACTTGAGCGAAGCGTTGGTCGACTCGCGCGAAGCGTTCATCGACGTTTGTGGAAAAATCGTTTATAGCTTCAAGAACCTCGTTAATTTTTTCATCGAAAGAGCCCGTCATTCTTTTTTCGGATCCTTCGATAGACTTCGCGATCTCTCCTGTCATCCTCTTCTCCGATCCTTCGATAGACTTCGTGATCTCTCCTGTCATCCTCTTCTCCGATCCTTCGATAGACTTCGAGATCTCTCCTGTCATCCTCTTCCCCGATCCTTCGATAGACTTCGCGATCTCTCCCATTAATTTTACTTCCGTTCGTTCCGCTGATTTGGAAATTTCTTTCATCAGCCGTTTTTCGGTATCGCCAATGGCAACTACAACATCTCTAATCGTCAGTTCTTTTTTAGTGCTTTTCATAATCGTTGGGCGTTAAAATTGTTTTTATCCGCAATCCATACAGTCTTCAGATTCCAATATCTCACCCTGTTGTGATTTTTGGAATAGCAGGCGTAGTCGATCAAGATTGTTCAAGGAAACAGGAGATTTATTTTGCCAGAGTCCAGGAGTCGTTTCGGTGAAGCCGATTTCAATTAATAATGATCGCATCTTTTCTGACGGTCTGGCATCACCCCAAGAGAGGGTGATGCCGGCTGTGTAGTTTCCGTCTTTCATCCATTGGATTTTGTTTGCTCGATCCGAATTTCTGCAATCCAAAGCCGTGAATATTTGCCCGAGATGCGGCATGTTCCAATATGCCGGAGCGATCTGGTAAACGATTGAACCGATATCGTTTTCTTGAGGTTCAGCCGTGCAGTATTGCTCATCCAGTTCCGTTTTTGTAGCAGTCGTTTGTTCCGGTTGTATTTTGTTTTCTGATGTATTAGGGGAACATCCTGCCCCAAGAAGCGTTGTAATGATTGCGATCGCGAGGAGTGAAAGACGAGTATTCATATGGTGGTATTAAGATCCGTTTGCACGATCTTTTCAAGTGCGCGTATTTTTTTGCGCTTTCGCAGATGTTTTACGCTTTCCGTTCCTGCAATCGCGAGTCCTGCCGCACCGATTGGAGCCCATTTTGGCACGGCACTTTGAGCGTTGCTCGCGGTTTTCGGCTGAACATGCGCTACTATGTTTATGTCCTCGGCGTTTCGTAAGAGAATACGCTGAACATCGTGGCCTGGTTCCAGTAATCCGGTGACTTTAATTGTATCACCCGCGAGTATTCTTGATGCTCTATAATTTACAACCGGCTTAATACCGATTTCAATATCAATTCCGTCAGAGTTGATAGTGATGATTTTTCCACGAACAGTACGCGCAACGCCTGTGATTGATACGACGCTCCACGCGTCTTCGGATTTCGGGGCGAAAAGATCAACGACCCGCGGGTTTACGTTTGTCTGTTCCGGTTCAGTCACCCAGCTGTCTTTGGCCGCCATTTTAAGATAGACGTCGCCGCTGTCTTGAAATAGAAGAGTGCCTGTTAAGTTAAGCGATGTTCCTTGAGCGGGTAATTTTTTTGCTGTTGGAATCCGTACGAGAAGTCCGCGGCCGTCCGGAGAGTTTAGGATGAATCCATGGCCGGAGATTAGGCCGGACGGAGAGCCGACCGTGCCCGTTAGCTCCACGCGAACTCCGTGATATTCGTCATTGTGTGTCATATCGAATGTTATTAATGATGCCGTTGCCGGAGCATATGTCAGCTTTGTCGTGGTTTTTGGTTTGGGTTTTGTTTTTGTGGTCGAAGCGATTTTTGTGGAAGCGGATTTTTTTGTGCCAACCACTATCGACACAAACGACGATTCGTTTATTGGTACAGCGTCTGTCGTCATTTTTGCGGTTACGGTTTCTGTCGGAGTTGAAATCGTCTGCGCTGTTTCGGCCGGCGCTGGTTCCGGAGCAGGAGGTGTCTCGACTGCATTTTCGGATGCCGCGGTTTGCGGCGCCGCGTTTTGATTTTCAGGAGTCGGATCGGTCATTACCCATACTCCTGTCGCATCCGGATATCGGGACCAGCTTTTTCCTTTTGTGGAATTAAGATACGTAAGAGCATCGCGCGTATTCCCGTTCGGATCCACGAGCGTCACGTCGTCTCCGTCGTTGTTTAGACGCGAGCTTGAAAGATTTACGCGGACGAACGGATGTTCCGCATCAAGAGTTCCGGTCGCGAACGTATAGATGATGCTTGATCGATCGCGGATTACTGATCCTGACAGCGGAACGCTCGCGCCGCGCTCGAGCAACGTCACCTCCACCCACTCGTTTCCGGTTTCAGGTTGCGGGAGCACTTCGTTCAGACGAAGAAGTTCGTATCTCGGTGGCGTTGTTTGAGGATTGATTGCAGCAGACGCATTTACGGTTGTAGTCTGCGTTGTCGCGTTTGTTGAAGTAGTTGAAGCGGTCGTTGTCGTTGACGACGTTGTCGGTTGATTTATTGATGCCGTCACTTCCGTTGTCGTCGCAGCGGTTGAAGTCGCGAGAGTAGTCGCCGCCGTCGTGGTCGCCATCGGAGTAGTTGTGACAGACGGTGGCGCGATGGGCGATTGAACAGTAATAGTTGTCGTGGTCGGAATTATTAGCGGAGCCGGAGTTGGTGCAACTACTGCGCAAGGTGGAATTTTCGGAGAAAGTGTTTTGCATCCGTCGCACACGCCGGGTGTACCAAGATCCGTGCGGCCAGCGTCAAACCCTTCGGAGCTGGATGCGGTTTCCCACAAATCTCCGTTGCGAATCATGGTCGCTTTTATTTCTCCGCTGGTTCCGGCCGGTGGAAGTTTGGCGTCTCCAACGCGATCAAGTTCGTTTCCGGTAGCATCTTTCAGCACGATGCTCAGCGATGAATTTGAGAGAGATACGGCAGTGGTTACCATTTGCGGAGCCGCGTTCAGAGCGCTTTTTGGATCAGTGTCCGAATAGTTTGATATTAGGAATGATCCGCGCGATGGAACGGTTGTGTCCGCTGGAAAAACTAGAGGTTGGCCGCTTGCGCCGATTAGCGCGAATCCGGATATTGACAGATCCGCATCATCCAAATTCCAGAGCTCTAACCATTCATCAGACGTTCCGGCGGAAGATCCTGACCATGCGACTTCTCCAATTACGAGATGCGGCGCGGCGTTTGCGATTGCCGCGTATATAGGCGAGATTGTAAGTAAAGATATTAGCAGGGCGCGACAAACTAGCCGCCACGAATGCATGAGGCGAAACATAGAATATAGAGTTACAAATTATTTTTTTCGCACGAATCGATATCGACCCTCACATATAGGGCTCTCATTTTTTTGTTTACTTGTCAATAACCTGACAGAAGCAAAACTGTGGACAAGTACCTATTGACGCAATATCCGAATTGTTCTATTCTTGTTCTATAAGGGGAGGGCGCACGCCATGCGCCCTCTACGAATTCGATCGGGGAGGGCGGGACAAGCCCGCCCCTACAACTACCAACTATTCACTACAAACTTTTTATAAACCTATGCTTCCTCTAACACCAAAACAAAAAGAAGTCTTAGACTTCATCGTGTCGTTCATACACGAGAAAGGATTTCCGCCGTCGTTTCGCGAGATCGCGTCCGGATTGAATCTCGCGTCTCCTTCGACGGTGCACGTGCATATCCAAGCTCTTCGCGAGCGAGGATTTTTGCGCGCTAACGGCGCCACGTTTCGTGATCTTGAACCAACTGACAAGGCCGTGAAGTGGGGGAGGAGCGTTTTGTTGCCGCTGACAGGTCTAATCACAGCCGGAGTTCCAATCGAGGCGGTCGAGGAACGCGAAACTATCGCCGTACCGGTTGATCTTGCGCCGGACTCTGCAAATTCTTACGTCCTTCGAGTAAAAGGAAGTTCAATGATTGAAGATGGAATCTTTGACGGTGACTATGTAGTAGTAGAACGCAATCCGTCACCGAAAAACGGCGACGTCGTAGTTGCACTTCTCGATAACGCGTACGCAACATTGAAGAGATTTTATCGCGAACGAGACCGTATTCGATTGCAGCCCGCAAATTCCACGATGAAGCCGATCTACTGCTATGACCCGTTGATTCAGGGAGTCGTGAGGGCTGTGATTCGTAGTTTTAGATGATAGCGTTCATGAATGTCATTGCGAGGAGTAGCAACGACGCGGCAATCTAATAAAAACTATTATCTTCTTTGATTAGATTGCCACGCCCCCGCTGGTGCTCGCAATGACGAAAATGAGAAAGTTTTACAAATATGTACTCCAAAATCTCCGAACCCATCGAAGTCCTTGCGGCTTTTCGTCATGACCGCACCGAACCCATGACTTTCAAGTGGGGGAATCGGTATTATCAAATTAAGAAAATCAATCTAGTGCACACCGAACGCCAAGGGCGCGAAAAGATTTACATTTTTTCCGTCTCGGACGAAGCGAATGCGTACCGTCTTTCATTTTCAAGCGAGACGTTGAAGTGGATGCTGGAGGAGATGGCGGTGCTTTGACGAGATAGGAGAATTATTTATTACGATAACGAAATCATCAGCTCCGAGTCGAGCGCTTTAGCGACCTTATCCAAGAAAGCAACCGAAGGGTTGTATGATCCGGATTCAAGTCGAGCGATAGCGGATTGTTTAGTACCGATTTTTTGCGCGAGCGCCTTTTGGCTCATTCCTTTGTTCAGGCGTTTTTCAATGATTGATTCTATCAACGCAAATTCAGGGCCTAGTTTTTCGTATGCAGTTAGGATTTTTTTATCTTTCAGAAGCTTTCGTTTAAGTCCGACGAATGATTTAAGCCGTATCATATTTGATTATTACGAAAGTATAACGTATATGTTATGACTCTGCAAGTCCCATTCTTTTCCGTCGCGTCGTAGCCAATTCTTTTTCCGGTATTCGTTGTGATTTCTTGGCGTAGCCGTGCAACAAGACGATTGTTTCTTGGTGGAACGTATAAAATACACGGACGCTCTGGCGTCCCGTGACGCGCAACTCAAATAGACGTTCTTCAATTTTCTTCGAATGCGGCATCCGTAAAGCATGCCCGAATCGTTCGAGAAGATCGATCGTGCGGATGAGTTTCGCGCTTGTTGTTTCGTCTAGACGACCAATGAATTGTTCGATTCCGGGATCGATATATTTAATCTCCATACATATACCGCTGCCAGATTTTTTGAAAAAAAGCAAGGGTCTCATTGGGGATAAGGTACCAGGTACGCATTATTCAAAAAGATATTTTTGCGGTAATATTTCATTGGAATACCAAGTCCGGGATCAGCACCGAGTTGATCAAAACAAAAACCCTCCGATATTTCGGGGGATTTTTGTTGCTTTTGTTTATATGTCATTCCCGCGTAGGCGGGAATCCAGAATACGAGGAAAGATTCATCATATATCCTGGATCCCCGCCTTCGCGAGGATGACAAATATAAATTCGAATTTGAGTTAAAGGATACTTGACAGGTTTGCTGTTTTATGGTAAATACTCAATGTTTCCAATGATGGAAAACCGTGCCTATCCGGTCGATAGGTTCTGTCCAGAAAGTATCGTGATTCCGCTGGCGTAAAAAGCTGTCGGAATACGCGCTGTGGATGGAGGAGAAAGTGGATAAAAAATTCGTTGACAAGAAGCGCGCACCTTTCATGTCCGACACGTACGACGGCCAACAACACGAAGGAAGGTCGTTCGTCGACCACGCGCAACTCGAGAAAGATCGCGCGGCCTACAACCGTGGGGAGACCGTGAACGGCCACAATCGTGATTGGTGTAAGCCCAAGGACAAGAAGGCCTAGGCCTCACGCTACCCGCAGTATAAGAGGTGACTCGACAAAGGAGTCTCTCGTATGTGCGGGCTTTTTTGTCGGATGTCCAACATCTGAATGTGTGCTTGCATGAAAGGTGCGAATGTTCCATTCTTGTTCCATGCTTCCTCCTCCTTCCAACAAACTTATCGCCCATCTCGACATGAACTCATATTTCGCGTCCGTGGAACAGCAGGCGAATCCTTTTTTGCGCGGGAAACCGATCGGGGTTTGCGCGTATTTGCATAAGAGTGGATGCGTGATTGCTGCTTCTATCGAGGCGAAACGTCTAGGGATGAAAGTGGGGATGACGGTTACGGAAGCGAAGTGCAAAGTGCCGAGTGCGGAGTTTGTGGAGAATGATTCGCCGAAATATCGGGCCGTGACTTCGCGCGTGTTTTCGATTTTGCATGAGCTGACGGATCGCGTGGAGCACTATTCCATCGACGAAGCGTTTTTGGATTTGACCGGATGGTATCGCGACGCGGCAGAGGCGGCTTGGGCGCTTGCGCGAGTGAGGCAACGCATCAAGGCGGAAGTCGGAGAATGGTTGCGCTGTTCCATCGGCATTGCGCCAACGCGATTTTTGGCAAAGACGGCGTCTGATTTTGAAAAGCCGGAGGGACTTACGGTGATTGATCGCGATAATCTCGACGAGATTTTGTCACAGCTCGATCTCGAAGACGTATGCGGCATCGGACCGCGCATCCGGCGCCGATTGGAACGTGCGGGGATTATGACGCTCATGGAGTTGAAGCGATATCCGGTCGCGAATCTCATGCGTCTCTTTGGAAAATACGGTTTCTTTTTGTGGTGCAAGTTAAATGGGATGGAAGTAGAGCGTGTAGGGGCGCATGGTGATGCGCCCGCACCGAAATCTATCGGACATTCGTATTGCGTTCCGGATCGTGTTAATCGCGATGGAAAAGTCGTTGCCGTGTTGACGCGTCTTACGGAGCGAGCGGGGAGGAGGATGAGGAGGGAAGGGTTGCTTGCGGGAACGGTTTCGGTGGGAGTTGGGTTAGACTCGAGATTTCTTCATCTTTCCGAACCCGCGTCCGATTCCTTCACGCTCGTTGGAGCAGCGTGCGATCTTTTGCAAGACATGTGGCATCCTTCGACAAGCTCAGGACAGGCGGAGCGTGTTAGTTTTCTTTCTGTTACATTGTCGGATTTTTCCGGACCATCATCTCAAATGCGCATCGCTTTCCATCCTTCTCTAATTCGCGCGAATAAGAGAATGGAGACAGGAGATAGGCGGCGAGCGGTTTCCGACGCGGTGGATCGTGTTCGTGATCGGTATGGTGATGAGGCGATAATGCTTGGCGCCATGTTGGGATCGGATGGTGAAGCGCCGGATCGAATCGGATTTCGGAAAACCGATGGTGTTACAATCGGTATCTAAGAATTTTTCCGTCGCGCGATTCAGGTTCACGGTTTGGGAATTCGAAGGTGTTGGAAATCACGATCGTCCCAGGTCGTAACTCACGTTTCATTTTTTCCCAAAGTTTCGGCATTACGAAAGGCAGAAGAAACATGACGACAACGTCTGTTTCTTTTGGAAACGGGATGCGTAGAAAATCGCCGCCGGTGAAAACGCATTTTGAGGTGACGCCTCTTTTGTGTGCCCTCCAACGAGCAAAAATGACAAGAAAAGGATTTAATTCTATTCCTTTTGCCATAGCTCCACGTTCCGCCGCTCTAATGCACGTTTCTCCGTTTCCTGATCCGAGTTCGAGGACGTTTTTTCCGGCGGTAATCTCACTGAGTTTCAATATCTTTTCCACGTCCTCATATTTTGACGCGACAAAAGGAGCGGCGCGAAACATGGCGACGCTATCCGTAATCCACCAAAACAAGAATATGATGATTACGATTAGTACAATAATTTCTATGAGAAGCGTTGTGATCATGATGCGGAGTGATTAACAGAGTATGTCCTTGTTCGTTAAAGGTTAAATTAACGACATCAATATCCCATTGACCGTGTAGGTAAAAACTGGCACTATCATTACATGAAAATCGAACTCACACTAACGCGAGACGAAGAACACAGGGTCGCGCAAAATGCGCGACGGTTTGGGTATGATGTTCCGCGGTATGTGCGATTCGTGATTGCACAAGAAGCGCGGCAGATGACACCTCGAATGATTCAAAAAGTTCGGCGTGCATTAAAAGCGCATAGTGAAGGAAAAACGAAGACGGTCAGTTCGGTTGCAGAATTGCTTGGAGAGCGATCATCTGCATGAATTATTCATTTACACTGTCCGTTCAAAAAAAGATTCGGAAGCTGGCAAAGCGACGGCCGGAGTTCGTGAACCAGTTTGATATCCGATTATCCATTTTGCAACGCAATCCACGGCATGCTTCATTGCGTTTGCATAAACTAGAAGGATTTGAACGTCAGACTTGGAGTATTTCGATTACGGAAAGTTTGCGCGCGCTGTTTATATACGTAGACGACGGTATCCTTATTGTAGATGTCGGGACGCATGACGAGGTGTATTAAAATAATTTGTATGACTTACCCATTCAAAAAAATTGAGGCGAAATGGCAAAAGAAGTGGGAGAGGGATGGGATTTTTCATGCTAGAGAGCCAAGGGGCCAAGGGGCAAAGGGGCTGAAGGGCGGAGAAAAATTTTACGGTCTGATCGAATTTCCATATCCGTCGGGCGAGGGGTTGCATGTGGGGCATCCGCGGTCGTATACGGCGATTGATATTGTTACGCGCAAGAAGCGGATGGAAGGAAAGAATGTACTTTATCCCATCGGCTGGGACGCGTTCGGACTTCCGACAGAGAATTTTGCGATCAAGCACAAGGTTAAGCCGGCGGTTGCGACAAAAAAGAACGTCGCGAATTTTACGCGCCAGCTAAAATCTCTCGGATTCGGATTTGATTGGTCGCGCGAGATAGATACTACGGATCCGGCGTACTACAAATGGACGCAGTGGATGTTTTTGAAGTTTTTCAATTCCTATTATGACGAAGCAACCAAGCGCGCGCGTCCTCTTTCAGAGCTGAAGATTCCGCCGAAGTTTCGTTTGCAAGGACCGAAAGCTATTGCCGCATATCTCGACGAGAAGCGCATGGCGTACAAGGCGTCCGCGACGATCAACTGGTGCCCGTCATGCAAGATTGGTCTCGCCAACGAAGAAGCGCAAGGCGGCGTGTGCGAGAGGTGCGGCGGAAAAGTTGAGAAGCGCGAAAAGGCGCAATGGATGATTCGAATTACGGCGTACGCAGATCGTCTCATCGAGGATCTCAAAACCGTTGACTATCTCGATCGCATTCGAACTCAGCAGATAAATTGGATCGGCAAGTCAGAAGGAGCGAGCGTGGATTTTTCTTTTGTTATTCAGAATCATACATTTTCGTCATTGCGTAGCCAATATACTAAAAGGCGTGGCAATCTAGTTAGACAAGATTGCCACGTCGTTGCTACTCCTCGCAATGACGAAAAAGACAGTGAAGGTGTTATAACCGTCTTCACCACTCGTCCCGATACTCTTTTTGGCGCAACATATCTCGTTCTCTCTCCGGAATATCCGCTGCTAGATCGTTGGCTTCAAGATGGCGTAATTAAGAACGCGCGGAACGTACAGGAGTATTGTGAAGGCGCGCGAAAAAAGAGCGATATCGAGCGGCAGGAAAATAAAGAAAAAACCGGCGTGGTTCTTGATGGGATCAGCGCGGTGAATCCTGCGACCGGCGAGAACATTCCAGTTTGGATCGCGGATTACGTCCTGTCTGGATACGGCACGGGCGCAATCATGGCGGTTCCGGCGCATGACGAGAGAGATTTTGAGTTCGCGAAGAAGCATGGGCTACCGATCGCCCAAGTTGTTTCTTCTGTCATTCCCGCGCAGGCGGGAATCCAGAATAAGAAAGAAATTGTTTGTTTTACCGAAGAAGGAACCGCGACCAACTCCAGCTTCCTCAACGGTTTGCCAACTAACGAAGCCAAAGAAAAGATGATCGCGTGGCTTGAGAAAGGGAAAAAAGGAAAACGTACGGTCAATTTCAAATTGCGCGACTGGGTGTTCTCTCGTCAGCGGTATTGGGGCGAACCTATCCCGATTATTTTTTGCGACGAGTGCGGGCCGGTCGCTGTTGCGGAGAAATCTTTGCCGGTAAAACTCCCGGATGTTCGTCGCTACGAACCGACGGATACGGGCGAGTCGCCGCTAGCGAAAATTTCAACGTGGGTGAAGGTGAAATGTCCAACGTGCCATCGTCAGGCGAAACGCGAGACGGATACCATGCCGAATTGGGCCGGATCGTCGTGGTATTTTTTGCGATATTGCGATCCGCATAATAGGAAAGAGTTTGCGTCAGCAAAAAGTCTCAAATATTGGATGCCGGTTGATTTATACAACGGCGGAATGGAACATACGACGCTTCACCTTCTCTATTCAAGATTCTGGTACAAATTTTTGTGGGATCTCGGACTCATTCCGGAGGAATGTGGGTCGGAGCCGTATGCGCGACGCCATTCCAATGCTCTCATTTTAGGAGAGGGTGGCGTAAAAATGTCTAAATCAAAGGGCAACGTGGTGAATCCGGACGATGTGGTTGCGGTATATGGCGCTGACGTTTTTCGTCTCTTTGAAATGTTCATCGGTCCGTTCGACGCGGACGCGCCATGGGACACGCGGGGGATCGAAGGAGTGAAGAGATTTTTGGAGAAAGTGTGGCGACTATATTCGGATGTCCAACATCCGACGTTCAACGTCGGATGTTGGACATCCGATATTGAGGCCCTTCTTCATCGGACAATCAAAAAAGTCGGAGACGATATCGAGTCGCTTAATTTCAACACCGCGATTTCGGCGATGATGATTTTGGCGAATGCCATGTCCGACGTAGGGGCGGGGTCTTCCCGCCCAGATTCGGTCAGCAGACCGAATCGCGTTAACGCGTCCGTAGGGGAGGGCGGGAGAACCCCGCCCCTACACGGCAGGGAAACTTTTTTAAAACTTCTCGCTCCGTTCGCGCCGCATATCGCCGAAGAATTGTGGCAGAAGCTCGGGCATAAAACGTCCATCCATGTCGCCGAGTGGCCGAGTTATGATGAGACGAAACTTGTGGCCGATACTTTTGAGCTCGTGGTTCAGGTGAATGGAAAAGTTAGAGATCGCATGACCGTCCCGTCAGACATCAGCGAAAAAGACGCGACGGCCGCCGCGCTCGAGTCTCCGAAGATTAAAGCCGCGTTGGAAGGGAAAGAGCCGAAGAAGATTATTTATGTCAAAGGAAGATTGGTAAGCATCGCGATATAATCGAATATGGAAAAACACCCACTCCACCTAAAAACTCCCGAATTGCACTCATCTCCGGAAGTGGAACGCGCTGTCAAACGGAAAGAAGATCGGGCAAAGCATAAAAATGAGGTATTGCGTGAAGATGGACAAAAAGGCCCTTTGCTTCGCGAAAAAATTCCCAACGACCCAGCAAAACGCATAGATGCGTACATGTCTCGACTCGAAAACGTCTTTCTCAATCCTGACGAACGAAAGCGCGAACGCAACCTCGAAATGTTCAGGGGCAAAATATACGACGCGCTGATCATAAAACGCGACAATTTCCCAGAAAGCTACTTTGAACTCCAAAAGCGCGTAGCCAGAGAACGCGGCCAAGCTGTTGAAGAGATCCCAGAAAGCGTCCGCGAACAGATGAAGGACGTAGCCATCGAAGACCAGAAAGCGTCCCTTGACGCATGGATGGAATATCTCACGTCAAACGACGCCGTATATCCGGCATGGTTCAAGTATTTTGTTTGGAGAAACGTAACCAAACTGTCCCAATTCGACAAAGAGCGCGGAGAATTCAAGGACCGAACGCTTCCATACCAGCTAGATAGGAATGGGAATTTTAGGCTTGATAAAGAGGGTAATAAAATTCCCAACCAGAGCCCTACCGTCGCGCCGTATCCGGATATCTACCGCGAACCTCTCGCCCAGATCGCGGATATCTACGAAAAAGTAAAAGCTGACAATAAAACCCTCAAAGAACCGGAAATCAAAGAGGCGTTCTCAAAAAAGTTCCCTTCCCTCTATGCCGAACTGATCCAAAAGTCCCTCGCCGCCACAATTGAGAATAAAGAGGAAATCAAAGGAACCTGGGTTAAGTACGAACAAGGCAGAGACGGAGACGCGGAAAAGCTTTTCAAGTCCCTCGAAGGCAAGGGCACTGGTTGGTGCACGGCCGGATATTCAACGTCTAAAGCGCAAATAGAAAGCGGAGACTTTTACGTCTATTACACCAACGACCCAAACGGCGAACCATCCCAACCCCGCCTGGCAATCCGCATGGACGGAAACGACAAAATAGGCGAAGTGAGAGGAATCCTTCCGCATCAAGGCGTGGAGCCCATGATGCAAGAAGTGCTGGACGGAAAACTCAAAGACTTCGGAAGCGAAGCAGACGCATATCGCAAGAAGTCCGCTGACATGAAGCAGTTCACGGTCATTGATGAGAAGTCCAAAGCAGGCACGGCGCTATCAAAAGACGATCTCCTTTTCCTCTACGAAGCAAACGGCAAGATCGAAGGTTTCGGCTACGCCAGAGATCCGCGTATTGACGAACTCCGAAGACAGCGCGACAAACGAGCTGATCTAGCTATCATTTTCGATTGCACCGAAGAAGAGCTTGAACGAAAAGAGCATTTCACACTGCGTGATATCCCGACCTTCTCAAAGCTCCCTGCGGAAAACGCAATTAAGAAGGATTTTAAGTTCGATTGGATATGGGAGGAAGAATATCGTAAGGATCGTCCGGTCACCGATTTCGCTTTAACTGAAGCCGACCTTGCGAAAATCGATTTGGATAAAGAAAGCCGGACATTCATTTTAGATGCGATAAAAGCCGGGGGTTCACGCGAGAAACAGACATCTAAAGAATCCCTGTCCGAAGCTAAAGTCTTTGACATAGGAGATGCGATTCAAAAAAAGAAACAAGCTGACCCGCGCCATCCCGATTATCTCACCACTAGAGAGGTATTCGAAGCCATCAACGAAGCCGGGTATCGTCCCGCAACCATTGAAGATCTTCTCGCATACGGCAGAGATCACTGGAAGCCCGATGCTGATCCAATAACTCTCACAGATGAAGAGAAGCTGTTACAACGCGTCAATGCCCCGTATATCCACGCTCTCGGTTCTCCGTTCACGCTCTCCGGCGGCAGTCGCTACGTCCCGGACCTCATCTGGTACGGCGACGGGCGTCGCTTGGACGCGTACGATCTCGTGTACGACTGGCGCTCCGACGGCCGCTTCCTTGTCCTCCGCAAGTAGAGGGACGGAAATTGGACACTTGGACGCTTGGTTTTTGGTGATTAGGAATTGGATTTTGGAATTTGGAATCTTGGAATCGGTACATGGTACTTTGGGGACAGGTTGGTGGTGGATCAATTTGTGAATTCGATGGCTTTGATATCACGTTGAATACGTTCTCCGACAACATCTTTTTTCGTTTCAAGATCATATCGCGATTGCAGGTTCATCCAGAAAGCCGCGGATGCGCCGAAATACCGCTCCAAACGCAGAGCCGTATCAGCGCTGATCCCACGAAGCCCATGCACTATTTCATTGATTCGGCGAGGCGGGACGTGGATATCCAGCGCGAGTCGATATTGGCTAACTTCAAGAGGCGCAAGAAATTCCTCTTGTAGGATTTCTCCCGGGTGAACGGCATCGAGTTTTTTTGCAATCATAGAATTAATGATAATCGGTTATTTCTACATCGTGCGCGTTTCCTTGTTGCCATTTGAAACAAACCCGCCATTGTTTGTTTATACGAATACTATATCTAAGACGCTCATCCAACAACAATATTCCGACGTCCGACGTCGGAATATATGTCTTGGACATCCGTCGGCGGACGATGTAGTTTATTTATCATTATGCCAAACGAACCTAAATTTCCGCCGCCTCCAGACACCTTTTCCGGGTTGGCTTATAATTTGATTGATGAGAATGCGACGGTTGATATTGAGAAGCTTGGGGAAAAATGGACGGAAGAAGATATTCGGATGCTTGAACCGTTGTCGATTAGCGTTCGTGTAAAAATGGATGGGTACACACCCGATCACGACGATGAGCTTAAAAAAGTTTTAAAGAAACTTCATCCTGAATATACGGCTACACAAAACGCTAATGCGTTGTTGCAGTTTATAGTGGCGAATTCATTTATCGCTCGACCGACCTCGGTCCATCCTGGTAATTTGCCGAGCATAGCGCCTAAAGAGTACGCTCGTATTCTTATCGCGATTTCAAAAAAAATATAATCCTATGAATGTCGCTGTCGTCGGAACCGGATATGTCGGTCTTGTGTCAGGGTCATGTTTGGCGGAGCTTGGCCATCAAGTGACTTGCGTTGACGTTGATGTGGAGAAAATCGCGGGATTGAACAATGGCGTGATTCCGATTTATGAGCCCGGGCTTGAGGAGCTTGTGAAACGCAACGTGGGATACGGGCGTTTGCGATTTACGACTTCATATCAAGAGGCGATACCGGACGCGGAAGTTGTTTCCATCGCGGTAGGAACGCCGTCGGCAGAGGACGGGACTGCGGATATGAAATATGTGAAAGCGGCGGCGGAAGAAATCGGGAAAAATCTAAGCGACTACACAGTGATCGCGACGAAGAGCACGGTTCCGGTCGGCACGGCTGAGATGATTACGGAAATCGTGAAAGCGAACACGGATTGTGAGTTCGATGTGGTTTCAAATCCGGAAACTTTGCGCGAAGGCCACGCGGTTTATGATTTTCTCCATCCTTCTCGCGTAATTATCGGCTCGTCATCTCCACGCGCCACGGATTTCATGGTTCATCTTTTTGCGTATCTCGATTGTCCGAAAGTCGTAACCGATCCGCGTAGCGCCGAGCTAACGAAATACGCGGCCAATGCTTTCTTGGCCACGAAAATCAGTTTTATTAACGAGATCGCGCATCTGTGCGAAGAAGTCGGAGCGAGCGTAGAAGACGTAGCGAAGGGGATCGGGCTTGATCCGCGCATCGGCAAGGATTTTTTGCACGCAGGACTTGGTTGGGGAGGAAGTTGTTTCCCGAAAGACGTGTTGGCGCTAAGCACGCTCGCGGCATCACTCGATTATCCTTTGCCAATCGTGAACGCGGCGATTAAAACAAATGTTCATACGAGAGAGCGCGTGGTTTCGCGGTTGGAAAAAGCGCTTGGTTCGTGTGCCGGAAAAAAGATCGCGGTTTTGGGATTGGCGTTTAAGGATAATACGGATGATACGCGCGAATCCGCGGCCGTCGCCATTATTCGCGAATTGCATAATAGAGGAGCGGAAGTTCGGGCGTACGATCCCATCGCAAATGTAACGTCCGAGCACGTGGGATTTGATTTGGAACATTCTGCAGATCCATATTCGGCGGCGGAAGGAGCGGAGGCGGTGGTGATCGCCACGGAGTGGGATGAGTTTAGGAATTTGGATTTACAGCGTTTGAAAAAGGCGATGTCAGGCGACATTTTATTCGACGGGAGAAATTTATTATCGCAAGAGGAGGCCGAGCGGAGCGGTTTTCGATATTTTAGGGTTGGAAGAAAATCGAAAATGTGATAGCCCTGGAGTATGGGCTTTCGTATTCCAGCGACCGCCGGAGCTGTTTCCGGTTTGAGTCTTTTAGCGTTCGTTCTCGGTGTTGCGACAGCGACCGGAGGGCGCGGATTTTATGTTCCATTTCTCGCGTTATCGCTTTGCCTCTCGGTCGGCGTGTTTGCGCTCGCAGTTCCAATTCCTAATTCTATAAAAGCGTTGATTGTAATTGTTCTTTCGTTTGTTTTTGGAATTTGGCGAGTTGAGGTCACGCCGCGTCCGTCTCTTCGACGAATAGGAAATGTCTCAATTCTCGCCGCGTCTACTGCGCCATCAACCGGCATCGCAGCTGCTTTGACCTCGTGGAGAGAGATTGTTACGCGGCGCATCGCGTCGGTTCTTCCGCCGGCTGATGCCGCGTTAGTATCGGGAATCCTTTATGGCGAACGAGGCCTTCCGAAGACCGAACGGGACGTGTTCCGCGCTTCCGGTCTCATGCATCTTGTCGCGGTTTCCGGATCAAACGTGACGGTTTTGGTGCAGTTCATCTCCATCTTGGTTTCGTTTTTTCGTCTTCGCAGGAGGCAGACGTTCATCGTAACGTCTTTCGTGATTTTGGTTTTCGTCGGCTTCGTCGGTTTTTCCGCTTCGGTCGCGCGTGCGGCGTTCATGGGCTGGCTGGTTCTATTGGCGCGAGAGACGGGTCGCGCTGTCAAATCTTTTCATCTGCTTCTCGTTGCCGCGGTAATTTTGCTTTTAATAAATCCGTGGCAGCTTTTTTACGACATAGGATTCGCATTATCATTTTTAGCGACGTGGGGGATTCTCGCGTGGATGCCGCTAATTGATGTTTACTGCGGATTTTTGCCGCGCGCTTTCGGTATACGTGAAGCGTTTGCCATGACTGTCGCCGCAACGCTTTGCACGGCACCGTATTCTGCTTGGGTATTCGATCAACTTACGCTCGTTGGGCTCCTGACGAACGTTTTTGCCGCGCCGCTTGTTCCGTTCATCATGGGATTCGGAGTCATTGTCGCCGCGTGGGGAAATTTTCCAGGCGGGACTTTGATATCGTTACCGGCGCTCGGACTTTCTCGCTTACTTCTTTCGGTCGCAGAAATCGCAAATATTTTCCCGTGGATGAATATGAAAATAACAGGAATGAAATTATCCACACTGGTCTGCTCGTACGCATTGATCGTCTATTTCTGGCTTTTGTTAACACGAAAAAACGAGTTATCAACAGACAAATGAGGGTTTTCCAACTTTTGCAAGGTTTTTTGAAGAATTGTTGAATGGGACTGACAGCGCAACGCTCATGTCATTCCGACCGAGGAGGCATGTGCGACGCGGCATTTTTTCCCTCCTGTCATTGCGAGCCCCAGCAGGGGCGCGGCAATCTAATCAGAGGAGATGTCGCTCTTACTAGATTGCCACGTCGTTGTTACTCCTCGCAATGACGGGAGTGTTTTGTTAAAACACACTGACAATTTTCTTTGACGTCGATTTTCAATCCACTATGCTGGAAGTGTGGGTCGAAAGATCCCGTACCTCGACAACCGAGAGAAGCGTGCGAGCCGTGAGGTCCTGTGTCCGGGAGTGGGCAGGGAGGAAAACAAGCAGCCCTGTTTCGTTCCCCGATTTGGTCGGAGCAACTGAATCGGAGATGGACGACGAGAGGAAAGAGGATCTCAAAAATATTTTTTCGTGCCCGTTGCGGGAAGGACGTTGCAATTCCTATTCATTAGCCGCTGCAATCTGAAATTTCGCATTTGAGTCGTTGTTTCATACGCCGTTTCGCTTCTCTTGGTCTGTCGTAAGAACGCGCGCCCGTTTTCGTTGAAATGCATAGCGGCGAAAACGGGAGTCCGTTCAACGGATCATCCCCGCATCGGCAATCGTGCCGATTCGTATATTCGACAACAAGGGAACAACGGTCATGAGAATGCAAGCATTGGCGCGTGCGGGATCCGCGTTCGGATTCATCCTCACGCTCATCATCTTCGAGTTCTTCGCGTTCAGTTTGGTGTTCGCAGGATGCGCGAAAGGAATCGAAGGCGAGGTCCTCCTCGGCAACGGTGGCGATACGCTGAACGGTCAGTCGTACTGCTCGCTGGGCTCGTTCGCGAGTCCCACGGAAGACGGGAGCCTGTTGCCGCTGTACAACGGCAGGGGCTTCTACGTCGACGGGGAGCATCTCGGAACCGATCCGCTGAAGCCCGAAGGAGACAAGGTTCGTTCCATCGGGTGCGGAGTCCTGCGGTTCTACGGTCCGGCGTCCGGATACGGAGAGCTCGTGGTAGTCGTGGAGCATCGGCTCGATAAACCGATCGACGTGGTGAACGGCGACGGTGAAGTCGTGTCGATCGATTCGTTCCTCGTCATCTTCGGACACCTCCGCAAGAGCCTCAAGCGCGGAGGAGAGGAGCTCAAGTACAAAGTCGGCGACGAGATCGGTGCGGGCGACGTCATCGGTTACGTGAACGATGACGCGCACAACGGCGATGGCGCCGAGCACGTGCACATCGGAGTCCGCCTCCAAAGCGCGAACCAGGCCAAGGCCGTGGACAGCAAGTGGTTCCGCGGATACGACGGGAAACCGAGCCAGCTCAAGTGGTTCGCGGATCCGGTCACGTTCTTCGCGACGCTCGCATCCTCGCAAACCGACACGGTTTGGCATCCGGCGGGAACGGTTCTGCGCGACTCGGACGGCACGCATTGGATGGTGGAGATGGAAAGCGTGCGCACGAAAATCTCCGCGCAAACCGCTCAGCAAGAGAAGCTCGACGCGCGAGCCGTGAAGGCGAGCGACGACGAGATCGATTGCTTGCAGTACGGCGGCGAGTTCGTCTCGCCTCGAAGCGGCACGCATCTCGTGAAGTTCAACGACGCGTCCACGGTCTACGAGTACGCCGGCAACTGGCCGGGCAAGTGGCGAATGGCGTTCATCTCGTACGAGGCGTTCGTCTCGTGGGGTTGGGACGATGCGGAAATCGATCTTCGCCCCGCATCCGACAAGCAGCAGTTCTTCGCGCAAAGCAAGGACAACGGAATGCGCCTCGTGCGCGACGGGACGCTCGTTAAAAGCTACGACGCGAGCGAGGTCTCGGCAGTGTCCTCGGGCACGCGATTGCCCATCTTCAACTGGGAGACGTTCCTACAGATGGGCTACTCCGCGAACAATGTGGTGGTCTTGCCAAAGGAAACGATCGAACAGGTGGCGGGCCCTCGCGGCTCCGTGATCAAGCCGAACAACTTGTCCGTTTGCGGCGCGTTCGGCGGCGGAGGGTTGGGCGAAGGTGGCTCCGGAGGCAGCGGCGGAGATCCCTCCGGCAATGGCGGCTCCGGCGGAGATCCAGGAACCGGAGGAGACGGAGGCGCAGGTGCTGGCACTGGTGCCACGACCGGAGTCCCGACGGGCAAAGTGCTGTTCCAGTACAGCGGCCCGGTCATCCAAGGCGGAAACGCCTTCCAAGCCATGTGGGATCCGCCAGGTCCCGCATTCTACGACTGGGTCCCTTCCACCTTCGCGCTCTGTCCGGACACCTTGCCCGGCGACGGCAAGCTCGAGTGCATGCTCGACATGCCGAGCGGAACCAAGAATTTCCTGTTCCAGGTCAATCTGCCGGACGGAAGCTGGTGGGGCGACATGTCATACGACCCGCAAGGCGGCCAAGGCAACACCATCGGAAAGGTCACGCTGACCGACCCGAACGGGAACGTCTCGTACGTCATGGTGACGAACGGAACCGGTCCCATGTACATGAACGGTCTCGCGGCAAACGTGCCGTGAAGAATCATCTTTCTTAGACGCTTCAATTTCTCGAGGCGTCTTTTCCTTTGGTTATCCACAGAATGATCTTGCACTAGATTCTCATGGATGAGAGGATATGGAACGAAAATAGAACAGGTTAAATAAATAATCAAATATATATGGCGAAAAAACAACAAGACGAGCAAGCGAATCGGAGAGATGCAGCGGCGGAAGCGATGGCGCAAATTAAAGAGCGATTTGGCGAGGGTTCTATCATGCGTCTCGGAGAAGCGAGGAAGATGGAGGTGGACGCGATTTCCACCGGATGTCTTTCATTGGATCTGATGCTCGGCATTATGGGAGTGCCACGCGGTCGAGTCGTTGAAATTTACGGACCGGAATCATCGGGAAAGACAACTCTCGCGCAACATATCGTGGCCGAAGTTCAAAAGATCGGCGGCATTGCGGCATTCGTTGACGCAGAGCACGCGCTTGATCCGGAGTATGCGCGGAAGATCGGAGTAAAGCTCGATGAGCTTCTTATTTCCCAGCCGGACAATGGCGAACAAGCGTTGGATATTGTTGAAACTCTGGTGCGTTCCAACGCCGTTGACGTGATCGTGATTGACTCGGTCGCCGCTCTTACTCCGAAAGCGGAATTGGAGGGAGAGATGGGGGATACGCACGTCGGACTTCAAGCGCGTCTCATGAGCCAAGCTCTTCGTAAGCTGACAGCCGTTATTGCCCGATCAAAAGCAACCGTAATTTTCATCAACCAAATCCGTCATAAGATCGGAGTGTTTTACGGAAACCCTGAAACTACCACTGGCGGGCTCGCTCTAAAATTTTACTCCTCTGTCCGTATCGAAGTCCGCCGTAGCGCGCAGATAAAAATCGGCGAACGCATTATCGGCAACCGCGTGAAAGCCAAGGCCGTGAAAAATAAAGTTGCTGCGCCGTTCCGCACTTGCGAATTCGACATCATGTATAACGAAGGCATCTCACTTCCGGGCGACTTGTTGGATACGGGAACCGAACTGGGCGTAATTAAGAAGTCCGGAAATTCATACAGTTACGGGGAAGAAAAATTAGGCATGGGCCGCGAGAACGCGAAGACTACTTTGCGCGAAAGGCCGGATCTTTTCAAAGTGATCCGCGAACAGTCCATTACGGCGTGGCGTGATCGCGAGGATGTGGCAAATGGAGTAGGTCGACCAACGCCGCCGGATGAGGGAGAAGAACTTCCGCCACCGGAGGACGTATAAAGCGTGACGACTTTCAGAAAAAACGCTAGAATAGTGGAAGAATCAAATGAAACGACGACGACACGGCGCGCCACGGTTTGATTTTTCACTCAACCCGGACACACGGCGCGGAATTGCAACGGTTACCGTTATTGCGGTTGCCGCCTTGATGCTTTTGTCATTGTTCAATCTAGCCGGTCGACTTGGTGTCGTGTTGGATGGATTCATGTCGGCGTTTTTGGGATGGGACAAAATCGTTCTCCCGTTTTTTCTTCTTGCGATCGGCTATCATGGAATCGCGCCCGAGCGTTTTCCTCTTAGAGCTACCAATTACATCGGATTCATTTTATTTTTTCTTTCTCTCAATCCATTCGTTCACATGTTTACGTTCAGTGACGTTCCCGCGGCTCCGGAAGCTCTCGGTACGGCGGGCGGTCAGATTGGAAGCGTGGTGGCGGAACCGCTCACTTATTTTCTCGGATCATTCGGGAGTGGAACGCTTTTCGTGGCGCTTACCGTGGTTTCGTTGCTGTTGATATTTAACACGTCGCTGCGTCGTTTGCTGATGTTTTGTAGAATGGTCGGCAGAACGATTCTTCGCGTCCTTCAAGTTGTAGCCGCGCCGTTTCGAGCGCTTATACGTCTCGTAAAACGTCAGAAGACTCCGGATTTGTCGGAGGTCGTTGTTCCGGAAATTGAAAATGATGAGGCATACGAAGGTGATGAGATGGTGGGCGAGGAAGCGTCCGAAATTTCCGCATCCTTCGGCGCGACCATTCGTCCGCGAGTGAAAGCGCCTTCGAAAAAACGTTTGCCGAAAGTTGAAATTCCGCTGGAGCTTTTAAGTAGACGCGATCAGAAACCGACTTCCGGCGACATAGATCATAATCAACTTGTCATACAGCGCACGCTCGAACACTTCGGCATACCGGTGGAGATGGGGGAGGTTTCCGTCGGTCCAACGGTTACGCAGTTTACGTTGAAACCGTCCGAAGGAATAAAAATTTCAAAAATCACGGGCTTGCATAACGACCTAGCTCTTGCGCTCGCCGCGCATCCTATTAGAATCGAAGCGCCGATTCCAGGGAAGTCTCTCGTTGGCATTGAGGTTCCGAATCAAACCGTCGCCACGGTCGGCATTCGCGAAATTTTAGAGTCGCGCGAATGGCGCGATCGAACTTCCAATCTTACGTTCGCGGTTGGAAAAGATGTTTCCGGCAAGCCTGCGGTCGCGGATCTTGCTCGTATGCCGCACATACTTGTCGCCGGCGCCACGGGTTCGGGAAAGTCCGTGTGTTTGAACACGCTTCTAATGTCGCTTTTGTACGCGAACGGTCCGGATGAACTCAAGTTGATTCTCGTGGATCCGAAGCGCGTTGAACTTCCGGTTTATAACGGAATACCGCATCTCATCGTTCCCGTGATTACTGACGTGGAAAAGACCGTTAACACGCTCAAGTGGGCATTGCGAGAAATGGATCGACGGTTCGACGTATTATCGAATTTTGGCGCGCGAGATCTTGCGAGTTACAACCAACGCGCTGAAGAAAGAATCCCGAATATCGTGATCATTGTTGATGAGTTGGCGGATTTGATGATGACCGCAATGGCGGACGTTGAGGGCGCCATCGTCCGACTCGCGCAAATGTCTCGCGCGGTTGGAATCCATCTCGTACTTGCGACGCAACGTCCGTCGGTTGACGTCATTACCGGACTTATCAAAGCAAACATTCCTGCGAGAGTCGCGTTTGCGGTTGCGTCGCAAACGGATTCGCGGACAATTCTCGATCAGATGGGCGCGGAGAAATTACTCGGTCGCGGAGACATGCTTTACGTCACGGCTGAAATGTCCATGCCTCGACGTTTGCAGGGCGCCTTCGTTGCAGACGACGAAATTAAGAGAGTCGTTGATTTTATTAAATCGAAATACGAGCCCGCGGATTATGATTTGAGCATTTTTGAGAAAGCCGCGACAGAGACTCGTTTCCATGGAGGTATTCCTATCGATGATGACAGCGATCCTTTGCTTCCTGAAGCGAAAGAGGAGATTCTTCGCGCAGGAAAAGCGTCCGCATCTCTCTTGCAGCGTCGGTTGAAAGTGGGATATGCGCGAGCCGCGAGAATTTTGGATCTGTTGGAACAGGAAGGATTTATCGGTCCCGGAGACGGAGCCAAACCGCGTGACATTTTGAACGTACAATTTACTCGTCAGATGGATCAGGTTCCGGTTTTGCGAACTGATGCAACGCAAGATGAAATGCAGAACGATGATACGATCGGTGAAAAATGATTTGGATTAGTATATGAAAACTAACAAAGAAAAAAAGTTAGCAATTTTTGAAGGCAAGAAAATTCGTCGGGTTTGGGATGAGAATTCGGAGACTTGGTATTTTTCCGTGGTTGATATTATTTTCGCGCTCACTGAAAGCGTTAATCCGACAGATTATTTGAAAAAACTAAGAAAAAGAGATTCGGAGCTCGCGAGTTACATAGGGACAAATTGTCCCCAGATAGAAATGCACACCGAAACCGGAAAGAGCAGGAAAATTTTAGCTGGAAACACCGAACATCTATTTAGAATCATTCAATCCGTACCAAGCGGCAAAGCCGAACCGATTAAGCTATGGTTAGCGAAAGTCGGTTATGAAAGAATTCAAGAAGTATCTGACCCGGAAAAAGCGCTTAATCGCAGCCGCGATTATTGGCAAAGAATGGGGCGAAGCGCAAAATGGATTCAGCAAAGAATGATGGGTCAGGAAGTCAGGAATAAGTTAACGGATTATTGGCAAGAGAATGAAGTGAAGGAAAAAGATGAATATGCGATATTAACGAATATCATTCATCAAGAGTGGAGCGATTTGTCGGTCAAAGAACATAAGTCGCTCAAAGATTTGAAAACCGAAAATTTACGCGACCACATGACGGACGCGGAATTGGTTTTTACCGCTCTTGCGGAACTTTCTACGCGACAGATTGCAGAAACAATGGAGGCGAAAGGATTGGAAGAAAATAAAGTACCGGCTAAAAAGGGTGGGAGAATTGCAAAAAACGCTCGTTTGGAATTGGAGAAGAAAACCGGAAAAAAAGTTGTGACCGACAACAGTTTCAAAGCTTTATCGGGAAAGTGAAATTCCATCATGGCGTTCGTGCATAAACAACTTGGGATAGAAGGACGCTTCGGAGGAAGCTTGCGCGAGCTTCGCGAGCTGCGCGGTTTTTCTCGCGAGCAACTTGCAGAAATAACGAGGATACATCCATCGGTTATCGCCTCTTTTGAAGACGAGCGTTTGGCTGATCTTACGGATCCGACTTATGCGGAACGGCACGTCAGAATGTTGGCGATAGCGCTCGAAGGAAGGCCTGGCTATTTTTTGCAAAAGTATCGACAGCTTTTAATCGAACAAGGTTTGCTTTCCTCGGATGTTATGCGAGTGAGAAAGACTGTGAGGCGACGGGATTTTTTTGTGGTCTCGCGCTTGGTAGCTGTTTTTGGTTTTTTAGCGGTAGCCGCGATTGCCGGAGGGTATGTGCTCTGGCAGATTTTTCTTCTTCAAGATCCTCCGTCGTTGAAAATAATTTCTCCGCAAGACGGCGCCGAACTTTCGGAGCCGCATGTTTTTATACAAGGCGAAACGGTTCCGAACGCGATCGTGAATGTGAACGGTGAACGTGCCATCGTTTCTTCTGACGGACAATTTCGTTACGAGTTCGACGTGCCTCGCGGACTTTCTGTAATTACGATCGAATCGCGGCGGCGTTACGGCTCACCCGTTCAGGAGATCAGACGCGTCACATATATACCAAAACCCCCGCCTTAGGCGGGGGATCTCTGTCTTCGGAGCTGCAAAGCGTTGCCACGTTATAAGTAAGATGTCGATCGTCATGGGAGGAGAGAGATCCGTTGCTTTGCCGAAGCATCGCAAAGGAATCCATGAAGCTCGATATCTAAGGAACGTGCTTCGATTCGCAGCTCTAAAGACGGAGAACAAATGTAACAATAGCGAGAAAAGGAGAGGATTGTCAATCTGGTGCGCCGCCGAATACCTGTCATTGCGAGGAGGCTTGTGCGACGTGGCAATCTAAGTAAGGATAAATATTCCCTGAGCTTGTTGAAGGGTTTTATTAACCGCCGCAAAACCATCGGGCTTTAGCCCGTGGATGAAGGGAATCCGTTCGTCAGTATGACGGCGGACAAGTCCGACTTGAATTGTGAAGTTGAAACCATCGGGCTTTAGCCCGTGGTAGTTCATTTATTGTAGTCCTTCGATAAACTCGGGAACTATTTTTTCTTTGATTAGATTGCCA
>JBBTQP010000027.1:26280-43045 GCA_038065635.1 Patescibacteria group bacterium
TTATTGTAGTCCTTCGATAAACTCGGGAACTATTTTTTCTTTGATTAGATTGCCACGCGCGTTTAGTTTATGCGCTCGCAATGACAGGAGAAACTTCTTCAGGCAAGAATTTATAATAAACAAAAGCCGACCAATGGTCGGGTGCGGAGGAAGGAGCGAGCGAGCGGGGTCGTCAATCGCTGAGCGGGTTGTCTTCGCGGATGGTGGACGCGCGGATGAGCATTTGAATGTTCCTCACGCGGAACGACTTGTTCAGCTGTTCGGAGTTATCCAGAACCAGCTGTCGAAGCGCGGCGGGGTTGATGGTGCTGCGGCACAGAACGAACGCTTCGCATTCGGTCGTAACCGGCATCCAACCGCGATCGTGCGCGGTACCGAGTAGGATTGCATCCATGTCGGCGAAGTCCACGGCTTGGATAAGCGCGATTTCCCAGCGCGCGTCCCGACGTACTACGACGTAGAACTGCGGGTTCACGCACTCGGGCGCTTTTTCCTCCACCTGTTTCGGCAGAGGCGGCGGCAGCACTTTCGGGCGTGGCGGTCTCCGGATCCGACAAACGGGAAGACGGATACTCTCACGCCTCACCTTGGCTAGCGGCCGATCCGACTTGCGGAGTCTCGTGTCGTTCCACGCCGTTTCCGGCGGACGAAACACGTTCTCACACACGACGATGATGACCCTGTCTCGTTTTTCCGCTTTTTGTCCGCTCATTTTCCCTCCTAAGATTCCTCGAAGGTCCTATAAATTACTATACAGTCATTTATAGAAAAGTCAAGGGATCCTGCCAAGGCGAGAAGCACCTTGGCAAGGAGTCGAACGTGCGTGTTGACGAGGTTGGTCAGCCCTCGTCGTCCTCGGACGGACCGTCGTCGTAGTTGTGCCGGCGACCGCGCAGACGCGGACGGAACTTTGGCGACGGGTACATCGCGAGCCAAGTTGGGAAGATTCTCGCGATCCACTCGTGCTTGGTTGCGAGGATCTGCGCCACCATCTTGAAGGGGAAGAGGATGACCAATCCATTCTCCTTGCCTTCTTGTGGCATGTACACGATGGCGACGTAGCGGTACGCGCCGGTTTCTGCCTTGCCGGTCAGCTGCAGGAACCGGTCGGGTTCATCGTCCTTCCTCCAGAGATGTAGCCGCGTATTTTCTCCGGTGAGCTCGAGGAGAGCGCTCACGCTCACTGTTCGTTCCAGTCTGCGACGACCTCCCTTGACGCGAGCTTGGATTTTATAGACTTTGATGCGCTTTGCGTCGATGCCGTGTCGCACTGAACTTGGCAGATCGGTGAGCATGTTTCGTTCGTTCTCTAGCTCCAGACGAGCGAAGATCGGACGATTCTCCGCTTCATCTTCCGGAGAGGGATCGACGCCTTCTTGCGCCCGGAAGAGCTCCTTGAAGTTTTTCGGCAAGCTGATCTTGCCGGCGCGATACGCCACTTCCTCGTCTGTGATCGGTCTCAAGAGATGCGCGATTTCGTGTGCCGTCATCTCGTCGGCGTCTCCTACGCTCAGCGCCACGTCCGTCTGGTAGTCCGGGAGCTTGACATCGCACTTCGCTCCGTGGACGAGTTTGATGAGCCAGTCCGGTACCGAGGCGTGCTCCGTAGTCCCGTCTTCCCTGGTTCTCCAGATTGGACGATTGGAAACCTGGAGCCGAACGCACAGATGCTTCTGTAGCAGGTCGACTTCGATCGTGGATGGTTTTCCCATCTCTCCTCCTTGGGTCCGGTTAAGGACCTATGTGTGAAAAGCGCGTTGCCATGTTTCGGGTTGCGCTTAGGTTTTGTCGAAACTGGGATTTCTCCCGTTGAATGCCTCTCGCACTATGAGCGGCACTCGACGGGAGGGAGGTCGGTGAAGATGGGTCGACCCCCCGATTGGTTAGGGGTGGGTGGAGTCACGCCGCCGCGCGACGATGGCTCCGGGTTTCGACATGTCGGGCGATCTGTCTGTAGTACGCCCGCATGATGTTACGTCGCTCCTCGTCCAGAACGAGCAGCTTGGCGTCCGCGCGCTTGATCAGATCGAGCAACTTCTTGCGAAGCTTTTCGATCGGCTCGAAGCGCGCGAGTGCCGCTTGGCGAATACGCCTTCGCGTCGCCTCTGACACGGCGAGAACGATCTCGCCGGAAGCGCGCGAGCGCGTGCACTCGAGGATTTCGTGTTTCACGAGAGAGCGTTTCTTCTCCACGGCCTTGAGGTAGGCGTAGAGCTTCGTCCTTTGTAGTTGTGGTCGCCGCGTTGCCTTTTCGAGATACTTCAAGCTCTCATCGCGGAGGAACTTCGCGAGCTCGAAAGACACTCGCGCCTCCGTTTGCGGCTCATCGGCCGCTGCCGCACGAATGCGGATGATATCGATGCCATTTTTTCGCATCGACCCTCCTGGTAATGCGGGGTTGATTCCCCGCATCCGTTGCCGTTCGTTAGTGAACTGCAGTGAATGCGGAGAGCCATCGAAGAGCGATGGCTCAAAGTTAGCTTGGCGGCTGCGCATATCAGTTCTGATAGCGCAGCAACCGCTCGATGTTCTGCAGCGCGAGCTCGTCGCGCTCCTGCTCGAGTCTCGCCTCGGCGAGGGAGTTCAACGCGTCGCACTCTCGCAAGTGCCCCATCACACGGGCGCGTAGACGCTTCGCGCTACTGATCTCACGCCGCGCCGCGACGAGCGCCGTGTACGAAGGCGTCTCTTGCGGCAACGCTTCGTCCAGATAGAGCATGTCATCGTACTCTACGGCCGTGAGAAGTTCCGCGGCGTCGTTGCCGTCCGGATCTTGTCCGTTCTCGTCGAGGACGTCTGCGTCCGGGCCCTGCCGGTACACGCCGTCCGCGCCTCGACACACGATCTCAGTCCAATATTCTGAACCGCTGTCACTCATCTTCCGTTTCTCCTTCTGTTGAGAACCTTGGTCGCCTCGACCAGGCCTCGGGTTTTTGGATCGCCTACGAATACGCACTCTCCGGTGTACACGCAGGCAAGCGATACGAAGCAAAGCAGCGCGCTCCAGGCGACGGAGTCCGTGCCGAACGCGACGATCGAAACAACCCCGAACAAGAGTCCGAGATCAGTCACGTTTCTTCCATCTCCTTTTTGAAAAGGGCGACAGCGCCCTGAGTTTTGCGCCGCGCTTCGGTGTTCAGCCGAAACGATTTGGAGGTGAGGTTCGCGAGACAGGCATAAGCCCGCTCACGAACCGCCGAGTTGGGAGAACGGCGCGTTGCTCATCGCGAGTCCAGCGCATGGCCGGAGTCCGAAAAGCGACACGACGATCTCCCTATTACCCGCTCTCCTCCAAGTCGTCACGGACGAACATTGAGTGAGACGCGGAAGGAAAAAAATATCCGAAATTCCTTCGTGCGTCAATCTATTTTTGTTTTTATACTTTCTATTTTGTCATTGCGAGCCCCAGCAGGGGCGTGGCAATCCAATCAAAGAAGATTTGCTCTTATTAGATTGCCGCGTCGTTGCTACTCCTCGCAATGACAGTGTTCTTTTATCTAAATACCCGACACTTGCCCGTCGAAAAACTGGTTGAGGGGAAAGAGTCGGGTATTCATATTCGACATGAGGGTGGAGATTCATTTTCCCCCGAACCGAAGTGAAGGGGACTGATCGAGCAAGCTCGACTTGTCCATAAGATCGTACGATCAAAGCATGCTAGACCTGTCCGCCTTAGGCGGGCGGATCCGGCTCGCTATGGGCTCCGATCTCATTCATGCGCGAAGTCCGTGTTCGGTCCGCGCACGAGCTCTCCTCCACATCGGTTCGGGCGAATCTTGAAAGTCCAGTTCTGAAATCACGACGATCGTCATGGTTTCGGAATGGGGCTCGTGAATTCGGGTTCACGAGCAAGGGGGGGGTAGTAGCCCGACCCGACGGGCTTTATATGGGAGCTTGGTCTCGCCTCATTTCGTTCCTTCGTTGATTTTGCCGAGAGATGTTGGAGTACGCCCTCGTCGCGTGGTGGGGGTCTCGCTACTCGTCGGCTGTTGCAGTTTTTTTTGTTTGCCAGTTGATTTATGTTTGCCCAGTCTGGCGCTGGGCTTCGGTCTCCACTTTTTTTTTCTCTCCTTTCTGTTGTCTCGGATGTAGAGGGGAGACATCGGTCCCCGAACGCATTCGGGGCGATATGTCCGTGAAACGTTAGAGCGCAAGCGCTTTTACGTTTCGTGGTCGCCTACCTACCGTGCATTGTCAGTCGAAACCAACTACGCATGGCTTCAGCGGCCTTCTTTCTTCGGAGTCCGTGTTTGGGCCGAAGAAAAGTTCCTCCTCCACGTCTGAAACAACAAAAAGGGGCCTTTTCCGATGGTCCCGATTGGTAGAAGCTCTTGAGTCACCTAATACACCATTCCGAAAATAGAATAATGATTGAATGTTATATGATGGCCCCGACTCTCTCCAATCGGAACTTTAGTACTTCCGCGTTCGGCGCATAACTTTGTCGAAAACTCCGTTTTGCGCTCAACGTAGATCATACTACGTCTCGCGCAAATACTCGTTTTCTTCGCGTTCTGCATCCAAACGCGAAAGTACTATTGGAAGTTGGGAAGGTATTTCCGAGACGATTTCTCATCTCAGAACATGTCACAATATCACAAATTAAAGATTTTGTCAAGAGGTGTTGGCAGTATTTTTTGGCTAACCTATGCGGTTTGTTTTTGGCTATGTTGAGCCAAATTAACAAAAAATCCTTATTTATCGTGTCATTCCCGCGTAGGCGGGAATCCAGATAATAGGAAATAATCCTAATATCCTGGATCCCCGTCTTCACGGGGATGACACGGGTGGGTGGTGTTTTTGACATGGTGTTTTTGCCGCTTGACAGCACTTGAATTGCATGGCAAAATCCGCCCACAACGTCGCGCTGAAATGAGTATTTGGACAATGCTCAATTAAATCGAGAGGCACTTAGACCCACTTAATTCTCGTCATAGTGGGTTTTAGTGTCTCAAGCGCGGCCGTGTCCACGCACCTTCCTTTCAATCAAAACGCCCCTCGTTTTATACCCCGAATGCGTTCGGGGCTATCTCGCCATCGCCTGTCAAATCGCCCGTACTATCCGTTGATTACGGCCTGGGGGGAGGGATGAGGGGGAACGTATCACTCGCATGTCCACACGTTTCCGACGTCAGGCGCCGAAAGACGCCGAGCGACGCTATTTCACAGCGTCGCGAGATGCCATGGCGCTTCCGGACCTCATTGAGGTTCAGAAGCAAAGCTACCGTTGGTTTTTAGAGGAAGGGATTAGAGAGCTGTTTGGAGAGATTTCCCCGATCAAAGATTTTATTGGTCGGGATCTTGAAGTTTGGTTCACGGATTATTTTTTCGATGAACCAAAGTTCGACGAACAAACTTCAAAGGCGAAAAAAGTCAATTACGAATCGCCGCTTCGCGTTAAGACGAAACTCATCAACAAACGCACGGGCGAATCAAAAGAGCAGGAAGTTTATCTCGGCGATCTTCCGGTAATGACCGATCGAGGCACGTTCGTGGTAAACGGAGTGGAGCGCGTTATCGTTTCGCAGCTCGTCCGATCAGCCGGTGCGTTTTTTACTGCGGAAGTTTCACGAGGTCGCCGTTATTACGGAGCGAAGGTAATTCCTAATCGCGGCGCATGGCTTGAATTCGAGACCGACGGCAATAACGTCATCTGGGTGAAGATCGATCGTAAGCGAAAAGTGTCGGCAATGTCGCTTCTTCGCGCTTTCGGTTATGGAACGGACGAGTTGATCAAAGAACTTTTTACTGACATAGACATCCATCCGATCAATCACTACATAGAAGCGTCGATCGCGAAGGACGTCGCGAAAAGCGAAGAGGAAGGAACCATCGAAGTGTATAAGAGAATTCGTCCTGGAGATTTGGCGACCGCGGAAAACGCGCAGTCTCTTATTCACTCCATGTTTTTTAATTTCGATCGCTACGACCTCGGACCGGTTGGACGATATAAATTCAATCAGAGGTTCGGAATGGGATCGGCAGACGACGACGTATCAAAAGAAGAGAACCGCATTTTGAGCAAGGAAGATCTTGTCCGCATTTTGAAAGAAGTTATTCGACTCAACAACACACAGGAAGAACCGGACGACGTTGACCACCTTGGAAACCGCCGCGTTCGCGCGATAGGCGAGTTGGTTCAGGGACGTTTCCGCATAGGTCTCGCTCGAATGGAGCGCATCGTGAAGGATCGTATGTCTACGCAGGACATCGCGACTATCACGCCGGCTAAACTCATCAACGCGCGGCCGGTCATCGGATCAGTTCGAGAGTTTTTCATGAGCTCGCAGTTGTCGCAGTTCATGGATCAGACGAATCCGCTTTCCGAACTCGAACACAAGCGCCGACTTTCAGCCATGGGTCCGGGAGGGCTTTCGCGAGAACGCGCTGGCTTTGACGTTCGCGACGTGCACCGAACTCACTACGGCCGCATTTGTCCGATCGCGTCTCCGGAAGGACCGAACATCGGGCTCGTCGGACACTTGGCTTGCTATGCGCGCATCAACGATTACGGGTTCATCGAAACTCCATATCGCAAAGTGAAGAACTGGGCAGAGAACGATGGGAAAGACGGCGTTGGCGAAACTCTTCGCGCGGACGTTACGGATGGAGAAGGAAAAGTCGTTGCAAAATCAGGCGAAGAGATCGACAAGAAGATGGCGGAAAAATTCACGAAGATTTCAATCACGAAACTTCCTGTAGTTCCGCGAGTCACAAGCGAGATCGTATATTTGAACGCCTTCACGGAAGAACGCGGAACCACGGCTCCGGCAACGACTCCGATCGGAAAAGACGGACGATTTGTTCACGACCGCGTCAGCGTACGTAAGAACGGTGAGCCAACGATCGTGGATGCGCACGAAATTGATTACGTCGACGTTTCATCCAAGCAGATTTTGTCCATCGGTACGTCGCTAATTCCATTCGTGGAACACGATGATGGTCAGCGCGCTTTGATGGGAACCAACATGCAACGCCAGGCCGTTCCGTGTATCAAGCCGGACGCTCCGATCGTGGGAACCGGAGTGGAACGCCGCGCGGCGATCGACGCGGGCGATGTTATCGTGGCGCCGGACGATGGAGTTATCGTATCAGTGTCAGCTAATCACGTTGAGATTCAAACGCAAGACGGACAGATGCGCCGCTACGATCTTGAGAAATTCCAACGCTCAAACAATTCAACATGTCTCAGTCAGCATCCGCGCGTTGATAAGGGGCAGAAGGTTTACGCGGGTGAAGTTTTAGTTGACGGCACATCGTGCCAGGGCGGAGAACTCGCGCTCGGACAAAACTTGCTTTGCGCCTTCCTTTCGTGGGACGGATATAACTATGAAGACGCTATCATTTTGTCGGATCGGTTGGTTCACGAAGATCGTTTCACTTCCATTCATATCGAGCACTATCCGATCGACGTTCGCGACACAAAATTAGGCGCGGAGGTTGTAACATCCGACATCCCTAACGTATCCGAAGAAAAATTGAAGAATCTCGACGAACAGGGAATCGTCCGCATCGGAGCCGAAGTAAAATCCGGAGACATATTGGTTGGAAAAATTACGCCGAAGGGAGAGACGGATCTTTCCGCGGAAGAAAAATTGCTTCGCGCGATTTTCGGAGAGAAGGCGCGCGACGTTCGCGACTCATCTCTTTATCTCCAGCACGGCGAACACGGAAAAGTGGTCGGCATCACGGTATTCTCGCGCGAAGCAGGAGATAAATTGCAGCCGGGCGTCATCAAGCAGATCGTCGTTGCAATCGCAGACCAGCGCAAAGTACAGGTTGGAGATAAACTTGCCGGCCGCCATGGTAACAAGGGCGTAATTTCGAAGATCGTACCGATCGCTGACATGCCGTTCCTCGAGGACGGAACCCCGGTCGACGTTATTCTTTCTCCACTTGGAGTCGTGTCGCGTATGAACCTCGGTCAGATTCTTGAAACGCACCTCGGTCTTGCGGCGAACGCCTTGGGATACACTGTCGCGACTCCGGTTTTTGACGGGGTGCCGGAAGAAATAATCAGAGCGGAGTTGAAGAAGGCCGATCTTCCGGAAGACGGAACGGTCACCGTGTACGACGGCCGCACCGGTGAGGCGTATGATCACAAACCCACGGTCGGTTACATTTATATTCTAAAACTGAATCACATGGTGGAGGACAAGATTCACCAGCGTTCGATCGGACCGTACTCGCTCATAACGCAGCAGCCACTCGGTGGAAAGGCGCAATCCGGAGGTCAGCGTTTCGGAGAAATGGAAGTGTGGGCGCTTGAAGCTTACGGCGCGGCGCACACTTTGCAGGAAATTCTCACGATCAAATCTGACGACGTTCCAGGTCGCTCAAAGGCGTACGAATCGATCATAAAGGGAGAACCGATCAGAAAGGTTAACGTACCGGAATCGTTCAACGTGCTCGTACGCGAGCTCAAAGGCCTGTGTCTTGATGTCGAGCTCTTGAAAGACGGTCATCGCATAGAAGAATCCGGCCCGCACCCTGCGGATTTTCGTCCTCGACCAACCTTGGTAAACCCAGATGAGCCGCATTGGGGATCGAATGAAAGCTAACCAACGACCTTTATGACATTTTTCCAAACGGAAAACATTAAAACCACGGACTTCGACGCCATCCGTCTGAAGCTCGCCTCGCCGGAGGTGATTCGTAATTGGTCGTATGGTGAGATCACGAAGCCGGAGACCATTAACTATCGCACGCAGAAACCGGAAAAGTCCGGGTTGTTTGCAGAGGAAATTTTCGGGCCTTCCAAAGATTGGGAATGTTATTGCGGAAAGTATAAGAAGATTCGATATAAGGGGATCGTGTGCGACAAGTGCGGAGTGGAAGTTACGCACTCGCTTGTTCGCCGCGAACGCATGGGGCACATCGAACTCGCCGCATCGGTTTCGCATATTTGGTTTTTGCGCGGCGTACCGTCACGCATAGGAACGGTTCTCGACATGTCTGTTCAGGCGCTCGAGAAAATCGTTTACTTCGCGTCGTTTATCGTCACTGACGTAAACGAAGGTCTTCGTTTGCAGACGGTCGAGCAGGTTCGAACGGAATACAAGAACAAACGAAAATCCATCGAATCGGAATTTGCTCGCGAATTGGAAAGAGCGGAACAAAAGGCGGAGAAAAAAGAACAGGAAAAGGAACTCGAACGTATTCAGGAATCTAAAGAGCGACGTCTTGAGGAATTGGAAGAAGATTTTTCGCAGACTGAAAAGGAATTGAAAGATCTCAAGCCGTTGAAGATTTTGTCCGAGAATGAATATCACGATCTGTCGCTCAAGTACGGCCATGTTTTCGAAGCTAAGATAGGCGCCGAAGGCATTGACGAACTCATGAAAAAAATCGACGTGGAAGCCACCATCAACTCACTTCAAGAGGAATTGGAAGACGCGTCCGAGGCGAAACACGATCGAATCATACGTCGCCTGAAACTTTTGAAATCTTTGTGGATTCAAAAATTGGAACCGCACTGGATGATTCTTAAAGCTCTTCCTGTCATTCCTCCGGATTTGCGTCCTATGGTTGCGCTCGACGGCGGAAGATTCGCCACGTCCGACTTGAACGATCTTTATCGCCGCGTCATCAACCGCAACAATCGTTTGAAACGGTTGCTTGAGTTGAATGCTCCGGAAGTCATCACGAGAAACGAAAAACGCATGTTGCAGGAAGCCGTGGACGCGTTAATCGATAACAGCGCGCGCCATTCCAAGACCGTAATCGCGGCAACAGGAAAAAAGCGCCAGCTCAAATCACTCGCCGATATCTTGAAAGGAAAGCAAGGACGTTTTCGTCAGAACTTGCTTGGAAAACGTATCGACTATTCCGGACGTTCAGTTATCGTGGTCGGGCCGACTCTGGAATTCCATCAATGCGGTTTGCCGAAAATCATGGCTCTGGAATTATTCAAGCCGTTTATCATTGCAGAACTCATCAAGCGCGAATTGGTGCACAACATCCGCTCCGCAAATCGTTATATAGAAGCCGACCACGCGGAGGTTTGGGATATTCTTGAAAATATCGCGGCGGACGCTGTCGTGCTTTTGAACCGCGCTCCAACGCTTCACCGTCTTGGTATTCAAGGATTCCAACCGGTGTTGATCGAAGGTAAAGCCATTCAGATTCACCCCATGGTTTGTCCGGCTTTCAACGCGGACTTCGACGGAGACCAGATGGCCGTTCACATACCGCTTACGCAAGAAGCTCGCGAGGAAGCGAAGAACATGATGCTTTCTACGCGCAACCTTTTGAAGCCCGCCACCGGACAGCCGGTTGCGCGTCCTGATCGCGACATCGCGTGGGGGTGTTATTACATGACGACTCTGATTGAGCCCGTTGACGGCAAAGTTAAAACTTTCGGTTCCGCGGCAGAAGCGATTTACACTTACCAACTCGGAAAGCTCTCGATCCGTGAAAAAATCAAGACACGACTTCGCGCCGGAGAGGGCATTATTGAAACCAACGTCGGTCGCGTAGTTCTGTCGGATTTGTTTCCTAAAGAAGTTGGATTCCGCAACGAAACAATCGGAACTAAACAGCTCGGTGAAATCACGCGCATGTGTTTGGAGCTTCGCGGGTTCGACCGTACGGCTCGCTTTTTGGACGAAGTGAAAAATCTTGGTTTCGCCTATATCACCAAATCCGGTTTTTCGTACGGTATGGGAGACCTTCCAATTCTTACGACTAAAAAGGCGTTGCTCGACGAAGCTGATAAGAAGGTTGAGATTATTGAAGATCAGTATAAGGATGGGTTGCTGACTAAAAAGGAGAGATACACGCAGATCATCAAAGTTTGGTCCGACGTTAAGGATCGCATTCAGAAAATTTCAAAGGAATCGCTCGACAAGGAAGGCACGGTGTTCTCCATGATCGATTCAGGCGCGCGCGGATCAGTGGGTCAGCTCACGAACGCCATCGGTATGAAGGGCTTGGTCGCAAACCCGGCCGGTGAAATTATCGAGCTTCCGATCAAGTCGTCGTTGCGCGAAGGTTTGAACGTGTTGGAATACTTTATCTCTTCTCACGGTACTCGAAAGGGTTTGACAGACACGGCTCTTAAGACCGCTAACGCCGGTTATCTGACGCGCCGCTTGGTGGACGTTGCGCAGGACGTAATAATCACTTCCGAAGATTGTGGAGACACGGAAGGCGTGACGTTGACGCATGATGAATGCGAAGAAATTGGCGAGCCCCTTCTGACCCGTTTGCTCGGTCGCGTTACGTTGAAGGATATAAAGGATCCGGTTACAAAGAAGACGGTCGTGAAAAAAGGTACGGTAATTACGGAAGAAAATCATCGTCAATTGCAGGCGCTTTCCGAGCCGCTAAAGACCGCGCAAGTACGATCGGTTTTGACTTGCCAACTTCGTTCCGGTCTTTGTCGCCTATGTTACGGTTATGACTTGGCTTACAATCAACTCGTCAAAATGGGAACCGCCGTCGGAATCATGGCCGCGCAGTCCATCGGTGAGCCCGGAACGCAGCTCACTATGCGTACATTCCACACGGGTGGCGTGGCCGGTTCGGACATTACGCAGGGTTTGCCGCGCGTCGACGAATTGTTCGAGGCACGTCCTCCGAAGCACAAAGCTGTTATCGCTGATGCCGCAGGAAAGGCGACCGTAGTTCATGGCGAACGTCGAATGATAGAAACTGCGACAGGAGAAAAATTGCTCGACACTGAATCCGGCGGACGCGCCATTCATATCGCGACCATCGCGGTTGATTCGGACAGCCATTCCGCAAAGAGCGACACGTCAATCGTTGTTAAGGACGGCGCCAAGGTAAAAGTCGGCGACGTGCTTATCAAAGAAAAGAATGGGAACGAAACGCTTGCAGAGCATGACGGCGTAGCGTCTCTCTCAGGAAAGAAAGTAATAGTAACGTGGGAAGGTCCTTCTGTTCGCGAGCTTCCTGTCACCACCGGACTTCAGATCTACGTTAAAGACGGTGATGAAGTTCGTGTTGGTGATCAGCTCACGGAAGGGCACCTCGACCTTCTCCAGCTGTTCCGCTTGAAGGGGCAGGACGCGGTTATGCGATATTTGCTCCGCGAAGTTCTCTACATCTACGCTTCGCAGGGTCAAAAACTTAACGCTAAACACATCGAGATCATCATTCGTCAGATGTTCTCGCGTTCATACGTGAAGGACGCCGGCGATAGTGATCTTTTGCCCGGAGAAGTGGTGGAAAAACTTCGCGCCCTCGTGGAGAACGAGCGCGTCGTCGATGCCGGCAAACGTCCAGCAACCTTGGAAGATTTGTTTATGGGAATTACGAAAGTATCGCTCACCACCGAATCGTTCCTATCCGCCGCTTCGTTCCAAGAGACGGCTCGCGTCCTCATCAACGCCGCCGTTACCGGAAAGATAGACCGGCTCGAAGGATTAAAGGAAAACGTCATCATCGGCCGCCTGATTCCGTCTGGAACAGGGTTCGGAGATGTACACATCAAATATTCCAAAGCCAAGCCAAAGGTGGAAAAAGAAGAAGTCGCGTAATCTAAAACAAATAAAACCAACCCGCCACGAGGCGGGTTTTGGTTTTACGTTGTCTCGGTACGTTATTCGTGCGAATATTATATGCATGAATCACCCCTCCATACGCATCCTCGGCATTGATCCTGGTTTTGGCAGGACGGGACTTGGAGTAATAGATCTCTCCGGTGGGAATGCGACGCACGTTTGGCACGAAGTTATCGAGACTTCGAAAGAAGAGGATTTCTCCACTCGACTTATTGTAGTTCGAAATGACGTGGCGGAAGCTATTCGCCGTTTTTCTCCACAATGCGTGGCGGTAGAATCTCTCTTTTTTCAGACTAACGTGCGGACGGCGATGAAAGTCGGGATGGCGCGAGGAGTTATTTTGCTTGCGATCGCGGATGCAGGAGTTCCGCTTATTGAATTGACTCCTAATCAAGTTAAGCAGGGGATTGCCGGGTGGGGAGGTGCGGATAAGCGGCAAGTGCAGGATATGGTGAAGCGATTGCTGAAGCTTTCTGTCGCGCCGAAACTGGACGATGCGTCGGATGCTTTGGCGCTCGCGATTGTTGGCGGGTATGCGTGGAAGACTGGTACAATGCGCGCATGAGAAACAATGGTTAGTTATTTCTCACTGTCATTCCCGTGAAGACGGGAATCCAGATTAAAAGGACGATTCAAATGTATATATGTATTATCTGCTGATTCTGGATTCCCGCCTACGCGGGAATGACAAAGAATTATGAACAATGAAGAATCACATCTCATTCAAGATGATATTACGGGCGATTGGATAATCGTCGCTCCAGGGCGGAGGTTTAGGCCGGACGGGATGAAGAAGAAGCGCGGCAACGCGTTTGCTCCTAACGCAATCGAGCCGGAGCGGATTCTTGCTTCGTACGGGCGCGGTGAGAATCGCATGACTGTTGTTTCGAATCTTTTTCCGATTTTTCGTCCTGACTCAAAAGTTAGCGGTCGGCAGGAGATCGTTATTGAAGGAGCGAAGATAATGCCGTTTTGGAACGCTTCCGTGCCAAGAATCTCCGCGTTGCTCGACGCTTTTGTAGAGCGTTTTCGAGTGCTGCGTGGCGATAAGTCCATTCGCTACATCCAAGGATTTAAAAATGAGGGATTGCTGGCCGGCGCGTCACAGCCGCATCCGCATTCACAGATTTTTGCCATTTCATTTGTGCCGGAACGTTTGCGCGATGAGGCGGTTCGTCGGAAAAAAGCGTTGAAGCGGCTAGGTATGACGAGCCATGCGCACGCGCTCGCCGAAGCGACGTCTAGTCGAGTCGTTTTTTATGACAAAGCCGTCGTCGCGTTTACAAATCCAACCGCGCGGTTTGCGTATGAAGTCCGAATAATGACTCGCCGCCGCATAGATAACATAACTCAAACAACTTCGGCCGAACGCGCGTCTCTCTCTCGTGCAATTCACTCGCTTTTGCCTTTGATGAAACTTCGGAAGCTTTCGTATAATTTCTTTTTTCACGATGTGTTAGACGAACGAGACGAGCATTTTGAAATACGATTCGTGCCGCGAGCGCAATTACCGGGCGGGTTTGAGCTTGATGCAGGAGTGTACGTAAATCCGGTTCCGCCGGAGATCGCGGCGGAGGAATATAGGAAAGCGAAAAAATATACTTGATGTCATCCTGAGGGCAAGTCGCCTGCCCGCCTTTGGAGGGGAGCGGCCGAAGGATCTTCAAGTTGTAACAGCATGCGTGACATTCAATCCAGTGCCGGTTTCAGTTTGAAGATCCTTCGCTTCGCTCTTCCTCCTCCGTCGGAACCCCTTCGGGGAGGATGACAGATTATTAATCAAAAAAAGCACCGCGTCGACCATGCGGTCGTATCATCGGTGCTATCGAGCGTGGTTCGGAGGTTACTTGGATCGCTCGGAAAAGCTGGCGATCCTTTGTAAGACCCCAGAGAGGTCCTGAGAGATTTTCGACTTTGCGTTCGCGCCGCCTTGGGACGGCCGGTACCTTCCGAGGAAGTCGCGCAATGCCCTGTCGATAACCGCCTCCGGAGGTACTTCGTGCGCCGAGCAGAATTGCTCGAGCGCCGTCTTGGTAGACATTTGCAGTCTGATCGTAACAGACCCTAGAGGTGATTTCTTACGCGGCATATTACGCGTACTCCTTTCGGATAGGCGAACAAAAACCGTGAAAGAACCCGTGTGAGACTATCACCGTTTTAGCTCGACGGTCAACGCTTGGGAGTGCAAACCGCCCTTGACAAAACCCCTGTTTTGTGCTATATTGATTTTTAGAACATTGAAAAGAAAAGAGCTTGAAAACGGCTTATTTCAGATGACTTGTCATTCCCCCGAAAGCTTTCGGGGGAATCCATCCGTTGTCTGAAGCATGCCGTTTTCAATCAAAAGGCAGGTTTGGTAATCCGCACGCTGTGCGGAACCCGGGCTAGTCGACGGTATTCACAGGAAAGGCAGGTCACCATGGCCAGTCAGAACCTCGCTTCGCAGCTCACCGGTACGCAGATCATCGAGCTCGTCAGTCGCCTGGGTCGGTTCGGTCTCACGCCCGAGCGGGTCGCCAAGCTCGCCGGCGACGACGAGATGACGAAGGAGTGGGCGGGCAAGCTCGACGAGTTCCCGGCCCTCCGCCTCATCCACGGCGTGTTCAACACGACCGTCGACGTGCTCATGGCCTTCGAGGCGCAGTGCGCGGCGAAGGGCATCGACTTCGGGAAGTTCTCGTGGGTCGGCCCCGAGTCCGCCCCCGACTTCGATCCGAACGACCCCGAGACGGTGGTCGTGCTCGACGCGACGCTCGACACGCTCCAGAACACGTTCGAGTTCGCGTGGGCGTGGACGGTCGATGGGCAGGACGACAAGTGGCGCTGGGACGGCATGCTCTCGGATCAGAAGAAGCTTCGTCTCCTCTCCGACGACCGCAAGGACGACGCGGAGGGCGACGGATCCGAGTTCAAGCCCTACACGCTCCGCTGGGTTCGCATCAAGCTCGACACGAACGTCGGCAAGAAGCCCATCGACGTCCGCAACCCGAAGTCCCCCGGCTGCGCCCTGCTCTTCATGAGCGCGGAGCACCCGGAGCGGATCAAGGCTACGGATTACGAGAAGCGCTTCGGCTTCTGGCTTCCCGGCCTGAAGTGCACGGCTCCAGGCGAGGATGCTTGGCAGGGCGTGCCCTGCGTCCACTTCTATCGCGACGATCGCCAGGTGGAGCTGTACTCGCACCCGCACGGCCTCTCCCACGACAACCTCTCCGTTCCGTCCTTCCGGGAGTAGCTCGGCTCTCGGCACTCGGACACTTGGTGCTCGGAGGAACCTTGGTCTTCGGACCTTGGTTCCTCCGGTCCCACTTGGCCGGTATCTACAGCACAACGCTTCGTGAAGAAGCTTGTGTCTCTCGTAGATGCCGGCTTTTTCATTTCCGATAATCTGCTACAATCATGTATGGAAAGTAGGCTCATGAATCGGCGTTTACGGATGCCGGTCGCCGAAATCTCTTATCACTCGCACATGCGTCAGAGTCGCCGCGTCCATGGATGCGACGAGCGTACGCCGCGAATGATGGGTACTCCGTGTTTTCTTTTGGAACAGGCCCCGATGTTCATCGGGGAGTTTGTCCCGCATAAAATTCAGGACTTGGACGCGTCTGAGTCCGGTGTCATGGAAGGAGAAAACACATTTTAGGCTCCAGGCGAGGATGCTTGGCAGAACGTGCCCTACGTCAACTTCAATCGCGACAATCGCCAGGTGAAGCTCAACTCGAACCCGCACGACAACTCCAACGACAACCTCTCCGTTCCGTCCTTCCGGGACTCCCCATCACAAACCCCTGCCATTGAGGCAGGGGTTTGCTTTTATGAAACCGATTTCGACCATCCGCCTAGCATTCGACCAACTTCCTGAAGCTGGGATTCCATTTGTAGGTAGGAGGAATTGGAAATGCACTTGCAGTTTTTACAAAGTCGAGTGAGTAGCTTTAACGTGTCCAACTTAACACTCGCCTTCCGCAGGGCTGGTGCCTTCTCTTTCGGTTCACTCGTTTGAGCTGCTGCCAGAGTAAGTTCGAGAATTTCCAAAAGGTAATCCGCACACTTCGTTCCAAGCACGTGACGCTGCGTTTTTGGAAATTTGTTCAATACCTCGTTCCAGAAGGCGTAGGCGACGTATATGGAGCGAACGATCGGTACATCACCGGGGTTACGGGAATTTGTGTTGTTGATTTTGTGAGGGGGAGATCCGCTATGTAGAAAAGTCAAGTATTTTTTTTCATACGGTTGCTTCT
>JBBTQP010000028.1:0-3856 GCA_038065635.1 Patescibacteria group bacterium
ATTGCCACGTCGTTGCTACTCCTCGCAATGACAGTTGATTAGATTGCCACGTCGTTGCTACTCCTCGCAATGACAGTTGATTAGATTGCCACGTCGTTGCTACTCCTCGCAATGACAGTTGATTAGATTGCCACGTCGTTGCTACTCCTCGCAATGACAGTTGATTAGATTGCCACGTCGTTGCTACTCCTCGCAATGACGTGTAGTGTGATACACTGGTGAAAAGTGATATTGTAATTCATCTTAATTATGTCTATGATTTTCTCAACTCGCTCCCTCCGTTCAACCGTAGCGACGTTCATCTCCTTCGCGGCGGCGATTATATTCTCCGCACAGCCGGCTTTGGCGGCTGCGTGGGTCAGTATGCCGTCAGGAACGACGTATGATCTTTATGGTCTTGCCATGTCAACGGACGGAACGCGCGGCATCGCGGCTGGAGGAAATTTTTTCGGTTCGGCTTTGAAGTGGAGTTCGGATGGAGGAAAAACGTGGAACAGCAGTTCGGCGGGAGGCGCCACGATTATGCGTGCTGTCTCATTCGCCCCTAATTCGCAAACTGCATGGGTAGTTGGCGGTTCAGGAAAAATTTTGAGAACAACGGACGGCGGATCATCTTTTACAGATCAAACATCCTATGCATCCACGGCATCCGGCGGCGCTACGTTTTACGGCGTTTTTGCTTTGAATACTTATACTGTTTATGCCGTTGGAAGCGGAGGGAAGGTTATCAAGTCTTACGATGAAGGATTGACATGGACTTCGAAAATTTCAGGCACGTCGAACATTCTTAGAGACGTGTATTTTACGGATGAAGACTACGGATGGATCGTCGGAGACGGAGGCGTCGTAATTAAGACGACCAATGAAGGATTGACTTGGGGTCCACAGCAATCAAATAGCGGGACGTTGAGGGCCGTGTATTTTTTGAACAGAGACACGGGTTATGCGGTTGGTGACAATAGAACGCTCATCAAAACAACTAATAGCGGTTTAACTTGGACAACTCTAAACGTTAGCTCTGTTCCGCCCGTAACCGTTTTTAGAAGCGTGAATTTTTTCAACTCGTCATACGGTTTAATCGGCGGCGACAACGGTACTGTCGTTGAGACGATTGACGGATCCAGCTGGAATGTTCTTTCGGCAGGTACGACGAACAGTATTTATAAAGTGCTTTATAACGGAAGTTCTAATGCAAAGTACGCGGCGGGTTTGAGTGGGACTATTCTAAAATACGACGCAGGCAATCCCACGACCCCAACAGGTTTGGCGTTAAGTACTGGCGGTACGATTACGAATAATCCGTCTCCTACATTCGTATGGAACGCGTCAACTGACGCGGAGACGTCGGTAGTGGATTATGAATACGCTTTAACCGTCGATAACAACATTCTTATCAGCGGCGGTAATATTAATTCAACCACGCCTTCGTATACGGTTAGTGTCGGATCGGCAAATCAATTCAAGGTTTATGCAAAAGACTCGGCTGGAAATACAAGTGGATGGGCGATTTTGAATTTCATCTATGACGCAACTCCGCCAACGGTCGGCACTCCGAGTCCGGCAACCGCAACGGTTGGACAAAGCGTGACGATTTCCGCATCGTACAGCGATACGCAAACGGCGGTAGTTCTTTGCGGTTTGTATGTTGATGACGTTGCGCAACAGGGGAGCATGAATTTGGCTGGAGGAACGGCAAACGTGAGCTACGCATTCCCATCCGCCGGATCGCACACGGTGAAAGTTACATGCAGAGACGAAGCGGGAAATATCGGAACGAGTGCAATAACCGCGGTCAACGTGGCGGCGGCTCCGGCAACGGATACAACTCCTCCGACAGTTGGCGCGCCGTCTCCCGCAACAGCGACAGTTGGGCAAAGCGTGACGATTTCCGCATCGTACAGCGATACGCAAACGGCGGTAGTTCTTTGCGGTTTGTATGTTGATGACGTTGCGCAACAGGGGAGCATGAATTTGGCTGGAGGAACGGCAAACGTGAGCTACGCATTCCCATCCGCCGGATTGCATAACGTAAAAGTGACGTGCAGAGACGAAGCTTCGAATATCGGAACGAGTGTCGTAACCGTGGTCAACGTCACGACGACTCCTATCCCGACCGATACGACCCCGTCCGTTTTGACGTCAAACGTTAGTGCGTCTCCATCCAGCGTAACAGCTGATAACGCGTCAATCGCAACCATTTCGGTTCTCGTAAAGAATGCCGCTTCCACCGCGCTATCCGGAAAGAGCGTTTCTTTGTCTACATCACGATCCACATACGACACGACAACGACCGTCACTCCGGTTACGAGCGGTTCCGGTTATGCCGTGTTCACCGTGCGCTCCAATGCGGCAGGATCTTCTTCTTTGACAGCTACAGTCGACGGAATAACGATCGGATCTACGGTTGTGACTTTTACAACGCAGACGATAACGCCTCCTCCAATTCCTTCGGACACCGTGGTTTCCGCTTCGCAGTCCCTAGTTATTTCCGCCCCTAAAAAAGTGAAGGCAAACGGTTGGCAGAAGGGGAAGGTTATCGTGGTTGCGAAGAACGCGTCCGGTCAGGTATTGAGCGGAAAGACGGTTACAATCGCATCGTCATTTGGCAGCGTCTCATTAAATCAGACGCAAGCGACCACGAACGCTTACGGAGTCGCGACGTTCGACGCGTGGTCGGCGGTTCCTGGAGCGGCTACATTCACTGCCACGGTTAATGGGACTGTGCTCGATAAGAAGCCGACGATCACATTCATTCTTCCGTCTTACATGGTATGCGTATCCGCTCCCGTATCCTATGGAACTCTGGTGAAACTTCCTGATGACAGTAATCCGTATACGCAAGAAGACACGGCCGTATATTTTTACGGACAAGATTGCAAGAGACATGCGTTTCCGAACTCCAAGATATATTTCACGTGGTATCAGAATTTTAACAACCTCGTGACAGTGTCGCCTGAAGCGCTAGCGAGCATGCAGCTCGGTTCGAATGTTCTATATCGTCCAGCTATTCGCATGGTGAAATTCACGACCGTAAATAAAGTGTACGCCGTCGGAATGAACGGGGAACTCCGATGGGTGACATCCGAAGCCGCAGCAATCTCGCTCTACGGATCAATTTGGAATAAGTCTATCGATGATATTTCGGACGCGTTCTACACGAACTACACGTTTGGCGCGGATATCAACGACGCAAACGAATTCCAAGCGTCAGCAGAAGCGGATAACGCGACGACGATCAACGATAATCTTTGATTCGATTTGTCATTCCCACGGAGGTGGGAATCCAGACCGTGAAGATACGATTCCTAATATTTCGAGGAAATGGATTCCCATCTGCACGGGAATGACAGAAGTGGGAGGTAAAGAAAAAAGCGAGCCAATTCCTATCAAAGGTCTACAAGAAGTAGATTATCTAAAAAGTACCGATCGGTACTTTTTAGATAATTTGTTTGTATGAAATTTAGACGGCGGTCTTAACTTTCGGCTTGATCTCCTTGAGCCGCTTCTTCGAATGTTTGAGATGGGTGAGAACCTTGCGTCGAACTTTGAATTGTTTCACGAGTTCGATTTTTTCTAAAGACGGAAGATTGATTGGAAAGATTTTTTCCACGCCGATCTTGTCCGAGACTTTGCGGACGGTCATTGTTTTATGATTTCCGGCTCCGCGGACGTTTAGGACCATTCCTTCGAAGACCTGAATACGTTCGCGTTCTTCGCCTTTTGGCGTTATATCGCGGATTTTCTGGTGCAATCTGACGCTCATTCCGCTTCGGATGTCCTGTGGCGAAATAACGATTATGTTTGTGTCTGACATAGTGCGCGGAGAATATCCCAAAATAGGGCTGTTCGTCAAGCG
>JBBTQP010000028.1:3956-17259 GCA_038065635.1 Patescibacteria group bacterium
CTTTTGAGTTAAAACTATCATTATGTCTAGGTGCAACGAGATTAGTTGATCAATATGAAGAGTTGACGGATGAACGAGCTATTAAAAAAGCATTGGATATGGAAATAGATAACGATCTCTCCAGTCAACTAGAAGCGCTTGGATATAAACCTTTTTGCGTCTGCACAACCACCCGTCTTAAACATAAGAATGGCGAATTCATTATTGATCTCGATAAAGTGGATTTTCAAGATTTTAATTACTATATCGGTGAAATAGAAGTAATGGTTAATACCAAGGAAGAAGTTGGTTCTGCTATCGACAATATACTTGTTTATGCAAAGCAACTTGGTCTGATGATCGCTCCAGTGCGCGGTAAAGTGATCGAGTATCTTAAGAGAAAACGACCTAACCATTACCAAAAATTGATTTCTGCTGGAGTGGTATTCGACCATGAGTAAGGAATGTCTCGATTTCGAATATGAAATTTGAAAGCTTATTGCCAAGTCTGAAGTTAGGTAGATTTAAAACGGCAGAAGGCTGCTTACCGGCTCAACATACGATGGGCATCTTTTTAAAGAAATATGTCGCGATAAAAATTCACACTTTATTAAGCAGCTCAATTAAAAGATTCAGCAGAGTGGTTGTCATTGGTTGTTATGACCGCGATTTGGAGATTTCAAGTAAAGAAAAAAACGATAAATTATTTAATTACAAAAGACCGACCGCAGTAATTAAGGGCAAGACGCTCTATCTTTGCTGTTTTCCTGGGAACGATTACATAAGACATTATGCAAAGTTGATTGCTACTCATTTTAAAATTATCGGTGTAGATAGACCAGTGGTATATCGCCTAACTAATTATGGCTATACGGTTAGGACTCTACAGCAAACGAATATAAATAAATTACCGAAGGCCGATGTAATAATATTTGGCAATGTGGATAGAATCGGAATATTTGAAGATCAGGTATTTAGTGGCGATGGAGATTTTAAATGGAAAATAGGTAAAATTAAGCAAAGCGATGTCCTGTTACTAGGATGCGAATTTAGTATTTGGGGAGATATCGGCTATGCATTATTCAAAAGTTTGTTTAAGACGGAAATAAAAAAATTCATTTATGTTGGTAAACTCGGCACATTGGATAGAGATAAGGTGCCAAATACGTTTATTGGAACTGGTTCAAGCAGTTATTTGAATGGAAAATGCATTGTATGGAAGAATATTTTTGAAAATATAAATCAGAATCACAATTCAGTTATTGAGGGTGTACATATAACTTGCCCTTCGGTGGTTGATGAGACAAGGGATTATATTAGGAAAAACAGTATCCTTGGAATATTTATTGATCCTGAAATAGGTCATATGGCCAAAGCATGTAATGAATCAAAGATTCAGTTTTCATATTTGCATATAATTTCAGACAATGTTGCAAAATTGCACAAGCAAAATCTTTCTAATGAGAGGCGTATTGCGATAATTAAAAAAAGAAAATTACTGTTTCGAAAAATCGGAAAAATTATTATAGAAACAATAAATCAGTAATTGCATGCTCAAAATTATCTCCTGGAATATAAACGGCCTACAGTCATCGTTGAAACAAGGGTTGGTCGATAAGTTGTCTTCGTTTGATGGCGATATCGTTTGTTTGCAAGAAACAAAAACGGAAAAAACCAATCTTAATCAATTTGATAAATTATCAGAAAAGTATTCTTATTACGCATCGTTTTCTAAACGAAAAGGCTACGCTGGAGTAGCGATTTTATCGCGATTTATTCCTATAAAAGTTATGCATGGTTTTGGAATTTCCAAAATTGATGAGGAGGCGCGAGTATTAGCAATGGAATTTCACGACTTTTTTATCGTCAATATATACGCTCCTAATGCACAATTGGGTTTAGCGAGGTTACCTTATCGCAATGAATGGGATGCGTTATTATTCAGTTTAATAACTGAATTGCATGTCCGAAAGCCGATAATATTATGCGGTGATTTTAACGTTGCGCACCGCGAAAACGATGTTGGTAGTAATTATATAAACAGTAATTTTCCAGGATGTTCAAAGTTAGAACGAGATAATTTTGATAAATTGTTATCTCTTGGTTTCACTGATGTTTTACGAGTTTGTGAATCAACAGAAAAATTAGCGACATGGTGGCCTTATACGGCGCCAAATCGCGGAGAGTCTCAAGGTTTAAGATTCGATTATATTTTAGCCAGTGGTTGCTTGACTGATAAATTAATAAAGAGCGAAATACTACGCGATATTTTTGGTTCGGATCATTGTCCTATACTCGCTGAATTTGAATTAGACTTTTCGAAAGAAAATATATTTCAGCCAGAGACAAAACAGGTGCAATGTCGGCTTTTATAATGGGTAAATAATAATTTTGTATTGTCACTTCTCGGTTTGCGGCGTAGTCATCTGGTTGTATCGTTCCAGCTCTTGAAGGATTATTTCAGCCGTTTCTTCCGGACTCGATGTTTCCATCGTATCAACAACAAGATCGTAGTGTGAATGGTCGCGATAGTCTGCGCCGTAATATTTTTTATATCGCACGTCATCCGAAGTCATTCTCGTGGCAAGAGCGGAGCGCACTTGTTCAATTGTAGAAGTTGGAGCTTCGTCCGTACGTTCTGTTGTGGAAGTTTGTTTTGCGCCAAAAATTCTTCGCGCGGCTTCATCCACGTCGCATCCGAGAAACACCTTGTACGAGTGAGGGATGAAGTGCCATGACAGGCGTCCTTCGATCACGAAGTTATCCTCGGTTTGTCCGAGTTTTTTTTGATACTCGTCAACCTCCGCATCAGTGAACGCCTCCTTTTCTCCGAGCGCGTTTAACTCGTCAATTGTCATCCCACGGTCTAGCGCCATTTTGCCGCGCATATTTCCCATGGAGTAAAAATTCATGCCGAGTTTGTCGGCGATGATTTTTGCAACGCTGGTTTTGCCGGAACCCGGAACGCCGGAAATTGAGATGATCATATTTTTACCTTAAAATCCTTTTTGATTTGCACAAACGTCGGATCGGGCGGAATGGAGAATGATTTTCTTTCTCCGGTTGCCGGATCCGTGAAAGCGAGTGAGATGGCTTGAAGCATCAGGCGCGTGCCTTTGATTTTTCTATCAGGATTGCGGAGCGTATATAAAGAATCCCCGACGATTGGATTTCCAAGCGCAAAAAGGTGCGCGCGGATTTGGTGCGTTCGTCCGGAAAGAATTTGCAGTTCCACTTCCGTCGCGTTGTGATAGCGCGTAAGCACGCGATAGTGCGTCCATGCCGCGCGTCCGCCTTCTTCATGTTCCGGCCGAGCAGCCATGCGAGCCTTGGTTTTTGATCGCGCGATTCGGAATTTGATGTCACCCTCGTCCTTCGACATTTCTCCATGGACCAACGCCAGATAAACCTTATCCACCGAGTGTTCCGCGAATTGTTGTTTAAGATGGTCGAACGCGGTTTGGGTTTTAGGAATTACCATGAGACCGCTTACGTCCTTGTCGAGGCGATGGACGATTCCCGGACGTTCCGGATTTTCGCCGAGGCGAGAAATTGCCGGATCGTGCGCAACGAGAGCGTCGATGAGCGTTCCGGTGTGGTGGTGCGTATCAGGATGAACGAGAATGCCGGCCGGTTTGTCGATCACTAGCCAGTCTGCCGTTTCTGCGATGATTTTCAGAAACGGAATTCCCCTCGTAGGGGCGGGCTTGTCCCGCCCTGTTTTCGCGTTATTACGAACGCCGTGCGTAATAATACGGGGAGGGCGCATGGCATGCGCCCCTACATCGTCATACACGACCGCATCTCCGATTTTCAGGAATCTATGAACGCTCGCCACTTTTCCATTCACCGTACCTGCTCCGGCCTTCAGGTGTTTCGCTATCGCGCTTCGCGTTGTCTCGATAAGTTGTTCAGCTAAAAAAATATCTAAGCGTTTTTTAGAGTCCGTTTCCGTAATTACCCGGGTGAATTTCATAAATATCGTTTGTAGTCGCCTATGTGCGCGAGGTAGGGATCGAACCTACGACCAAGCGTGTATAAGACGCCTGCTCTACCGCTGAGCTACTCGCGCACGCAAGCGGCTACCGAGTTGAATTTATACAGTCTTATGCGGGTTTTTGCAATAACGGCATTTATGTCATTGCGAGCCCCAGCAGGGGCGTGGCAATCAAATCAGAGGAGAGATGCTCTCTTACTAGATTGCCGCGTCGTTGCTACTCCTCGCAATGACAGTTGATTAGATTGCCGCGTCGTTGCTACTCCTCGCAATGACAGTTGATTAGATTGCCACGTCGTTGCTACTCCTCGCAATGACGTAGTATTATTGTAGATATGCACTCATTTGATGTTGTTTCCAATACCACGGAACCGCAAGTTAACGCTCGAGGTACCACGCGTGCCGGTTTATTGGTCGCGGCTATAAAAGGAATGCACGCGGTCGTTCATCCGACTTTTTTCGAGAAAGAAGGGGAGCGAGAGCGGACGTTTTCCATCAAAGCGGATGATTTCACGGGACTGTTCAATGAACTTATGAAGATCGCGATCGCTTTATCGAAAGAGAAACAAGAAGTATATACCGACGTTCGATTCGATCTCATCACCGACAAAGAGGCAAAAGGAGCGTTGATAGGAAAACCGTTTGTAAAGACAGACGTTACGATAACAACGGCAGGCGCGAATGGGACGACGATTGAGAAAAACGCGGAAGGAATGTGGGAAGCGACTGTGACGTTTGAAGCAAAGAATTAGTTGTTTTTCATTCTATCTCGTGATATAAAATAGTCCTATGAAGATAGAAAAAATGAAGAAAATTCAAAGGATTGTTAACCAGTATCCGGTTATTGTTCAAGAAGACCGATCCGGTGGCTATTGGGTTTCTTGTCCGATTTTGCAGGGTTGCTACAGTCAGGGCGAAACAGTCGATGAGGCGCTTGAAAATATTAAAGAAGCAATCGCACTCTGCAACGAAGATAGGATTGAACGACAGCCGCAAGGCGACGTGAGCCTACATCTGGTTCGCGTCTGATATGACTGATCTGGCTGGGTTTTCTGGAAAAGATGTGGTGAAGCGATTGGAGCTGATCGGCTATCGCGTCGTAAGGCAACGTGGAAGTCACGTGAGACTAAAACATCGAGATAGTTCCGCGCACAAACCAATTACGGTCCCTATGCACAAAGAAATAAAGATCGGACTCTTATCCCAGATATTGAAAGATGCGGGCGTTGAAATAACGGATTTTGTATCCCACTAACAAAGCCCTGAACCAGCCGAATTGATCAAAACAAAAATCTCCTATATTTCGGGGGATTTTTGTTTAGCCGATTTTCCGACGTCCGACGTCGGAAAATTACAAACTAACCGATATTCGGATGTCTAACATCGGAATATCATCCGACGTCCGACGTCGGAATTATTCTTTTTGAAATCGCGCGTTTGAGACTATCCAGTCCGTCTCCGTTGATGCAGGATACGAAAATAGGATCTCTGTCTGCGAATGTATTTTTAAGCTCCGCGCGACGCTCATTGGAGACGAGGTCTATTTTGTTAAAAACGTGGAGTCGAGGCGTTTCGCCAACTCCGAGCTGATCCAAAATTCCATCCACCTCGCGGATTTTTTCTTCTATATGTTCGTCTCCCGCGTCAATAACGTGGAGAAGAAGTTCGGCATCTATCGTCTCGTCCAAAGTTGATCGAAACGCGCTGATTAGATTCGGCGGAAGGTCTTGAATGAATCCGATGGTGTCTGAAAGCAGGACCGTTTGTTCGTCCGATAGACGCAGTTTCGCGACTCGCGTATCAAGCGTGGCGAACAATTCGTTGGCCACGTATACGCCTTTTTTGGTTAGCGCTCGAAGGAGCGAGGATTTTCCGGCGTTCGTATATCCGACGATTGAGGCGGTTTTGAATCCTTGTCTGTCGCGCGATCGTCGGTGTTCTTGTCTCGATCTCGCCACGCGATCCAGTTGCTTTTTCAATTGCCGTTCCTGATCGCTCAAGTGGCGTTTCATTATTTCGGTATTCGTCTCGCCGATTCCGCGCGTTCCGATTCCTCCGGCCTGTTGCATCATTTCCATCCCCATTCCGAAAATGCGCGGACCCATGTGCCGGACGGCGGCGAGTTTGATTTGAAGTTTGGCTTCGGAAGTGGTCGCGTGTTTTTGGAAAATTTTCAAAATAAGATCAACGCGATCCCACGCGGCCATTTTTTGTTTTCGCAAAATTTCTCCAAGTTCGTACATCTGCCGCGGCTTCAATTGGTTGTTGATGATAAGAAGATCCGCGCGCTCGGTCTCCGCGATTCGCAGAAGTTCCTGAAGTTTCCCTGAACCGACGTAAGTCCGATAATCCGGAACGCTACGCTTCTGAATCATCTTAACGACAGTTATTCCGCCGTATGTCGCAGTCAGCGATTCCAACTCCGTCAGACGACGCGAAGCCACGTTCGGTGTCATGTCAGGCGGAATTACGTCGAGAAGAATGGCGCGTGGAGGCATAAGGTCGCTTGTACGCTGATATTAGAATGCGGTGGACGATTGAGCAACGACTTCACATTCAGCGTATAATGCGTTATATTATTCTCATGAATACGATCACAATTCCAAAAAAGGTTACGGCTCAAGGCGATTTGGTCATTCTTCCGAGAAAAGAACTTGAAGCATTATTGAAATGCCATACTTCGATAAAATTTTCTCCTACCGTTTCGCAAAAAAAAGCGTTGGCCAGAGCTGAAAAAAACTTTCAACACAAAAAAACCCTTTCATTTCATGAGCTTGCCGAAACATTGGGACTTGCGAATTGATCCGAGTGTTGGAAAAGTTCTTAAGAAATTTACGCATCGTGATACGCTTGCACTTCTTGAAGTGATGCGGCTTTTAACTTTTGATCCGTATTTTGGCGATATTCAAAAAATGAAAGGTGAAGAACAAGTTTGGCGGCGACGAATCGGATCGTATAGATTATTTTTTAAGCTTAAAACGAACGAAAATATAATACTTGTTTTCCATCTAGAACGACGAACTTCAAACACCTATTGATATTTGGTTTTTGTGACGGTCTTGAAGTTGCATAAAAACCTAGATTTTGCTAGAGTTTTGTTATATGAAAGTTATTTATTGTCGGGACTTTGGGTTGGATTGCAACGCGAAGATGAAGGGTAACTCCGCGGACGACGTGGTGAACGCCGCTATCAATCACGGAGTGAGCATGCACGGACAGAATGTTAAAGAATTACAGACGCCGGAAAAGCGCGCGGAGATTGCGGAGAAAATTAAAGAAGAATTGCCTGCATGAAGGTACTGGTTTTCAGCCCTGGCTACATAGGAGAGAGGATCGTTGACGCGCTTCGTGACAAAGGGCACGAAGTTTTTCCTGTCCGAGTTGAGATAACGGATGAAGTCGCGGTTAGAAACGCGCTTGAAGCTCATAAGCCGGACGCGGTTTTGAATTGCGCAGGAAAAAAAGGAACGCCGAACGTTGATTGGTGCGAAACGCATCAGATCGAGACCATGCGATCCAACACGATCGGTCCGCTTCTAATCGCGCAGGCCTGCATGGAGCGCGGAATTCATTTTACGCATCTTGGGACAGGTTGTATTTTTTACGGAGCTTCGCCAGATCCTGCTGGTTGGAAAGAATATGATCATGCAAATCCTTCGGCGACATACACACGTTCGAAGTATGCGGCGGATTTGATGCTGACGCAGATTCCGAACGTCGCAATCGTGCGTCTTCGAATGCCGATCGACGATCGGCCGGATCCGAGAAATCTAATCAACAAGCTGGCGAATTATAAAAAAGTTATCAATGTCGAAAACTCCGCAACGGTCGTGGACGATCTCATCACCGCGGTTATCGGCGTTATCGAAAAGAAGGGGATCGGGATTTTTCACGCTGTAAATCCCGGAGCAATGCGTCACCGTGATCTTATCGCGCTTTACGAGGAACTTGTCGATCCTACTCACACGAACGAGTGGATAGAGGAGGAGGATTTGCTAGGTCAGGGACTTGTCGCGAAAACGAGATCGAATAACATCATGCAAAATATACGGCTACCGGAACTCGGGATTCATTTGCGACCAATCAAAGAAGCACTACGGGATTGCATGGAGAAGTATGCGGCCGCAAAGCGAGTCAATTGACCAAAAAAGCGTCTTTTATTAACATTCCATACCGGCTGGGCGATCGCAAGGATCCGCCCCTACTAACGGGGAGGGCGGGACAAGCCCGCCACTACAAACTACCGACTACTCACTACTCACTTTTCTCTAATCTATGTCTCCAATTCAATTTGCTCTCGGTTCCGCGGTCATCGCTCTTGTATGGGGCGCTTTGCTCATTCGGTGGGTTCTTCGCCAGCCGGCAGGGGAAGGGAAAATGACTGAAATCGCAAAGGCGATTCAGGAAGGCGCGAGTGCGTATCTGAATCGCCAGTATCGAACTATCGGCATTATCGGTGCCGTGATATTCGTGATTCTTCTTCTTACGCTCGGGAAGACCATGGCGTTCGGATTCGCTGTCGGAGCAATTTTGTCAGCGCTCGCCGGATACATCGGAATGAACGTGTCGGTTAGAGCGAACGTCCGCACTGCTGAAGCTGCCAAGAAGGGGATGCAGGAGGCGTTGGAGGTGGCGGTTAAGGGCGGGACTGTGACCGGCATGTTCGTCGTCGGACTCGGTCTTTTGGGTGTCGCCGGTTTTTACGCGTTGACGCACGACCTTAAAGCGCTTATCGGTCTTGGTTTCGGTGGCTCTCTTATTTCCCTGTTCGCGCGACTTGGAGGAGGGATTTTTACGAAAGCCGCGGATGTCGGCGCTGATCTCGTTGGTAAAGTCGAAGCCGGTATTCCGGAAGACGATCCGCGCAATCCTGCAGTCATCGCAGATAATGTGGGCGACAATGTGGGCGACTGCGCCGGAATGGCAGCTGACTTGTTTGAAACTTATGCGGTCACAGCAGTAGCCGCAATGTTACTTGGATCTCTTGCGTTTCCGGGAAGCGAGAAAATCGTTATGTTCCCTCTCGTTCTTGGCGGCATTTCCATCATCACATCAATCATCGGGACGTTCTTCATCAAGCTCGGCGCAAATAAAAATATCATGGGCGCGTTGTACAAGGGTTTGATAGTTTCCGGCTTGCTCGCGGCGGTCGCGTTTTGGTACGCGGCAGGGCAGTTTTTTCCGAGCAACATCAGTGGCGTCATCTCATCGCAAAAAGCATTTCTCGCATCGCTCGTCGGCTTGGTCGTGACCGCGCTAATGGTGTGGATCACAGAGTACTACACGTCAACGAAATACAGACCGGTACAGGACATCGCTAAAGCATCCGAGACAGGGCACGGAACCAACGTGATCGCCGGACTTGCGATGAGCATGAAGTCCACCGCGCTTCCGGTTCTCGTGATCGCCGCCGGAATGCTTCTCGCTTATAATTTCGCAGGACTCTACGGAATCGCGCTCGCGGCAATGTCCATGTTGTCGCTCGCGGGAATTATCGTCGCGATTGACGCATACGGTCCGATCACGGATAACGCCGGAGGCATCGCCGAAATGGCCGGTCTCCCGGAAAGCGTTCGCGAAGTCACGGATCCTCTCGACGCAGTCGGCAATACGACAAAGGCGGTGACAAAGGGATATGCGATCGCGTCAGCCGGACTTGCGGCACTCGTTCTGTTCGCCGCGTACACGCAAGAGTTCGCCAATCTAGGAAAAACACTGACATTCAGTTTGGAAGATCCGAAAGTTATCGCCGGATTATTCATCGGTGGACTTCTCCCGTATCTTTTCGGAGCGTTCGCAATGGAGGCGGTAGGGAAGACGGCAGGTGCAGTAGTGGAAGAAGTGCGCCGACAGTTCAGAACGATTCCTGGAATTATGGAAGGAACGGCCAAACCTGATTACGCGGCAACAGTTGATATCGTTACAAAGGCGGCGATAAAGCAAATGATTGTTCCTGCGCTTTTGCCGGTAGTAGTCCCTGTTATAGTTGGCTTCGGACTCGGTCCGGTCGCACTCGGTGGCGTATTAGTCGGATCAATCGTCACCGGTCTCTTCGTTGCAATCTCCATGACATCCGGCGGCGGAGCTTGGGACAACGCAAAGAAATACATCGAGTCCGGCCACTTCGGCGGAAAGAAATCATTCGCTCATCAAGCGGCGGTTACAGGCGACACGGTTGGCGATCCGTACAAAGACACTGCGGGACCAGCGATCAATCCGATGATCAAGATCTTGAACATCGTGGCGTTGCTCTTGGTTGCGGCGTTGATATAAAAGTATGGATTCTGTCATTGCGAGGAGTAGCAACGACGCGGCAATCTAATCGGAGGAAAATTTCTAAACAAAAGTGGCTTATGCCGCTTTTGTGTTATCCATTTCCAAATGCTAACCTGTATCCATATGGCGACAATACTTGCGGCAAAACAACGAGCGCACGCAAAAGTGATCAGTGCCGCAGATATCAGACCGGGGACTCTTCCGAAGAGTTTGTATGAGGCGGCTGGATTGCTTCGACACAGGAAAAAAGCACTTGAGGCGCATCTCAAACGAGTTCGTAATGAGTGGTCGTAAAAAAATAGGTTGATAGAGATTTAGACATGTCCGATATCGTCGATCCTCGTCATGAAGCGTTAGTCGACCATCTTTTTCGTCGCGCGCGTTCTGTCTTGAATATGCCGGAGTTCGAGCTCCGACCTTTGCGACGCCGCGTTCGCGGACATGGGAAGCTACGATCCTTTGCGCTCGGATATACGAGGCTGAATGAAAAGTTGATAGTCATTGATCTTTACACGCCGCGCACGATGAAGCCGCGAAAGTTGGATGCGATTTTGCGCGTCATTTGCCACGAGCTAGCGCATCATCAAGAGCCGCCACGATTGTATCGCCACTGGTTTCGTCTTGTTCGAAAAATCCACCATCCGCATTTTTGGAAGCAGTTTAAGAAAAACGTGGAGGCGTTGCAAAAAGATGAAGTTTTGGGTAAAGTCTTTCAATATGAAAATAATAATTGATCGCGACAAATGCATCGGCGCGGCCACATGCATCGTGTTAGCCGCAAAAACGTTCGGATTGGATCAAGAGGGCAAGGCATTTATTCTGAATGAAAAAAAAGAAACCGCGGTCATGTCATCCGAGGGAACCGTTGTCGAATCCGAAGCCACGGAAGCCATGGATGCACGCGAAAGCATCGTCGAAGGCGCGCGCTCCTGTCCGGTTTTGGCGATCAAACTTTTTGAAGACGACGGCACTGAAATTATTTTGTAATCCATGCCGATACCGATTCGTAGTTTTCGTATAGTCGATCGTAAACAAGAGACGGAAGATGTTTTTGTTCTTCAATTGGAACCTGCTGACGGAGAACCCATGTTCGCGTTCAGAGCAGGACAATTTATTTCTTTGCATATTTATAACGACGACGGATCCGTTTGGGGCAAATCTTTTTACTCGATAGCGACGGCGCCTTCGGAGTCAACGGAAAGATTCCAGTTGGCGATTAAAGCAAGGGGTGATTTTACGCACCGCGCTTCGCAATTGAAGGTGGGAGATTTGGTGGGGATTCAGGGGCCGTACGGCGCATTTATTTTAAGCGGCGAAATAGCGCCGCTAGTTTTTTTCGCCGGAGGTATCGGGATCACCCCGCTTCGTAGTATGTTGCGTGAAGCGCTGGTCACGCAAAAAGATCGTGAGATTTTCCTTTTCTATTCTGATAAATCACGTCAGACCATGGCATTCCTAAAAGAGTTTCAGGACATCGAAGTGAAGCACAAGAAATTTTATCCGATATTTATTTTAACAAATGAAAAGCCGTTGGATTGGAAAGGGGAGACAAGCCGCTTGAATGCGGAGATGGTACGTTCGCGCATCAAGAACATGGCGGACGCGACGTATTGCATGTGCGGCCCGAAAGGGTTTATGGAATGCGTCAGGGAGATATTGGTTTCGTGTTCAGTCGACGTGAAAACGCGGCTCAAACAGGAGCTTTTTTGATTGCTCGCTGGAAATAAAACTAAATTATAAGATACCATTGACTTCTCGCGCTATGTCAGTCAGGCCTAATTTTTCGATCCAAAGTTTTACGTACTCTTTATCCAGAATGTTACCGGATACAGACAATATGGATTGGATGTCTTCCGTATGGCGCGTAGACCGAGATTCTGCGTACCACTGGAGCTTGCTCAAGATGAGATCTTCAGGAGAAGAGAAAAATATCACCCGTTCCATAATTGACTTAGGAACCCGTCTATCCATGCGAGATTTATTGAATGCGTCTTCTTTGGATATCCAGAAGTCGACCTTCATTCCTGTATCACCGTCAATAAAATTAAATTCTCCTTTTTGCTGAATGGCATCCAAAACTGCTTCTTTATCAACGTAGCCGCCTTTACTTAGTTCAAGCAGAGCAGTTTTTAACGCATCTGCTTTATTGGCCGGCAATTCGACGACTAAATCGATATCCGCCGTGAAACGAGGCCTTCCCCACAACAAAACAGCAATCCCTCCGGTAACGAGATAAGGTATGTTGAGTTTATCGAGAATCCTTGATACGTCTACCAGGACTTGTCCCGGGTTGATGATTTCCATACCAGTCTTTGTTTACGGCCAGAGTTTTCGCAAAATTCCAAAAATTCGTCCAGATCTTTATTTTTTGGTCAGGTGTCATCTTTCGAAAAATCTCATCCTGCATCGCTTGAGCGTTTAGCGGCATATATTTGAATCATAACAGTCGTTCATGAAAGAGCAAACGGGTGATGCTCGCAGTCCTTGCCAAGCTGGTCACGTTTCGTTATGATTGCGACGTTTTCACGAGTAAAGAGTACTCGCGCATAGTTCAGGTGGTTTCGCCTTAAACAATTTACCCGCATTGGTGGGCGCGTAGCTCAGGTGGTTAGAGCGTCACACTGATAATGTGAAGGTCCCTGGTTCGAGTCCAGGCGCGCCCACCCATGCGGGTAAGAGTCAGAGTTGAGTTCACAATCTGGTCGGGCCATAGCGCAGTTGGCTAGCGCACCTGCTTTGGGAGCAGGGGGTCGTGGGTTCGAGTCCCACTGGCCCGACCAGGCAGTGAACGGAGATAGTGCTTTGTGAGCGGGTATCGTATAGTGGCTATTATGCGACCCTTCCAAGGTTGAGAGGGGGGTTCGATTCCCCCTACCCGCTCTCAACGCGTTAATCGAAGTTGAATAAATTAAGCCGAGGTAGCTCAGTGGTAGAGCGAAGGACTGAAAATCCTTGCGTCGCCAGTTCAATCCTGGCCCTCGGCACCACGTAAAAACAGCTTCATAAGAGCTGTTTTTACGTGCCCCGTGGCGCTAAAATATCCACACACTT
>JBBTQP010000028.1:17359-27346 GCA_038065635.1 Patescibacteria group bacterium
GGAGCGCTTTACGGGGCTTCCCACTCGCTGTTCACGTGGCACCGCCAAAGAGATATAAACATCCATTGCGTTTTACGGGGCTACCCATGCGGCGGATCACATGGCACCGCCAAAAATATCCACACACTTGGAGCGCTTTACGGGGCTTCCCACTCGCTGTTCACGTGGCACCGCCAAAGAGATACAATCATGGTATGAATTACGTTTATGTACTCGAAAGCGTCCAAGATCGAGTTTGGTACATTGGTTTTACAAGTGATCTTAAGAGAAGGATATATGAGCACTCGGCTGGTAAAAATATTTCAACAAGGAGACACGGTCCGTATAAATTGATTTATTATGAAGCATATTTAAATAAAGCTGATGTGCTAGGCAGGGAAAAGTTTTTGAAAAGTGGTTCAGGTCATCGTTTTTTGAAGAAACAGCTATTTTTTTATTTTAAAGAGAACGCATAAAATAATCCAAAACCGTTTCAATTAGTTGTTATATGCTATACTACTCTCACGCCCCTTATTTTTATGTACAGTGACAAAATCATAACAACCATACTGCTCGCCATAAGTGGCTTGCTGTATTATTTTTATTTGCTGCGGAAGAAATCCGATTCCGGAGGAGGTGGCGGAGGTGGAGCGATGTTTTCAAAAGGGCCGGTTCTTACAACGTATACGCGCGACCTGTCCGCAGACGCGGAACAAGAAAAACTTGATCCTGTAATCGGACGTGAAGAAGAAGTGGATCGCGTAATTCATATTCTTGCGCGTCGTTCAAAAAATAATCCGCTTCTGCTCGGTGAGCCGGGCGTTGGAAAGACAGCGATCGTGGAAGGTATCGCGCGAAAGATAGCTCGTGGCGACGTTCCAGGGCGTTTGAGGAATAAAAAAGTGCTGGCACTTGATCTCGGTGGCCTAATATCCGGAACGAAATATCGCGGGGAGTTCGAAGAAAGGATGAAGAAGCTTACCGAGGAGATCAAGGGGATGGGTCGCGTAATCATCCTGTTCATCGACGAGATTCACATGATCGAACAGGCGAAGGGCGCGGAGGGCGCCATGAACGTTTCCGATATTTTGAAACCCGCGTTATCTCGCGGCGAGCTGCAGGCGATCGGAGCCACGACTTTGAAGGAATATGCCGCGTACATAAAACCGGACGATGCTTTGAACCGTCGTTTTCAACCGGTGATCGTGGGCGAACCGTCACAGGATGCGACATTGGCGATAATGCGCGGCATCAAGGGTTTGTACGAAGAACATCACGGGGTTTTGTACGACGATGACGCGCTCAAGGCATCGGTGAAATTATCGTCTCAATATATTCACGATAGATTTTTACCGGATAAAGCGATTGATCTTCTCGACGAAGCTGGCGCAAAAGTTTCAATCGAGGCGTCGCATAATAGCAAACACGCCAAGTCCATTCTTCAAAATCGCTCCCAGCAAACGCGTGCGCAGCTGGCTTTTTTACATAAAGAGAGAATGCAGATGTCTGAAGAGGAAAAGAGGTTCTCACGAATAGCGGAAGCAGTGAAAGATCCTGAATTGGAAGATATACGCAATCGCATCGGGCATTTTATAGGAGAGATAGATAAGATAGACAAACGCATTCGTCAGAAAAGCATCGGCAAAATTCCGCGAGTTCGTGTAGGCGATATAAAGGAAGTCGTAGACAGTTGGGTTGGGAAGAAAGTGTAGGTTATTAATATTTTTTAATTCTTAGTTGATTTGCTTGTATGACAAAAGTTTCTAAGACGGCGATAAAAACAAAGGTTTCAACGCAAACCGCGATAATGGTTGGTGTAGTTGCCTTGGCCGCGTTTGGTATTGCCGCGTATGGATATGGTTTCGGGTTTGGTGTAAAACCAAGCGTGATTCAAAATGTCCGGAACTCGGCAATTGCTCCTGAGCGAACGGAGAAGGTGGTATCACCTTGTAAGTCACTTGAATATTTTTGGCCATATCCTGGTAAGGGACTTACTAACGCAGTAAAAAAAGAGTTGGGATATGGAGGTACGTGGATAGACGGAGAAATGATCCTCTTTTTCAGAGCATGGTTGAAAAATACGAATATTAGTCCGGAGTGTGATATAAGAATGCAACGCGTCAGCATTTTGTCGAAAGGAAAAATCAGCGGATCCGAATACGTTCTACGGCTTAAGCGCGTATTCGCCGGAGGTGTGGAAGATTTGTCGGCATTGTCTTTGGTGAAGGTAGTCGATACGGATCCTAATCTTCCGAGCGAGTTCGTGCTTTCCGAACCTTTAATAATTCCCGCCGGTTCAAACATCGAGTTTACGATTCGGGCTATAAATCCGAAAGACAATAAAACGGGGCCTGACATTGTAAGCATAAGTCCAACGGACATCGTTCAGCGCGACAGTTTGGATCGCATGGTTGAATGGGGATTATCGGAGCCATTTGGACCGACGTCGACAGTTGTTTACTAATCTCGGAAGCGTTTAGAAAAAAGCCCGTCCTTGAGATTTTGTAGTACGGGCTAGTTGATGGCGTGGAGGTCCTCCGGAATGGAGAAAGTCCTTCTGTATTTGTGTGGGTTGCGCGTCGTCTCGATGCGGACGGAGGTAAGTTGTGGCCTGAACCGTCCACACAGTGAGGCGCAGGCGAGAGCCGTGTTGACGTTGTCTTCACGCGGCGTGATTTGGATCACGCAGAGCTTTGCATCCACGGCCTGTACTCTGCAGTCGAACGTCGCATCATCGTCCAGCGTGATGCGTACCCGGACGTGTTTTTTCCAGAGATCCTCCTGCAGCAACGGGCCTCTGTACCGTAGCCGGATGGTTGGAGGGCGAGACGAGGGAGGATTAGAAAGCGCGGCGCCAGTGAGTATGAGCGAGCGCAGTTCCACGGAGACATCGCGACGTTCAGCGTTATTATTTTTTTCTGACTCCGCGTCCTGTTGTGTTGCAGTGTTTTGCTCAACGTTGATTCGACGTTTCACGCATCCGCACATGAGTACCTCCAAAAGAACGGGTTGCGCGGATTGTATATCATGCATTATTCAGCTTATCAAGACTGAGCCAATTTAAATATGCTATACTTCGAGCATGAAGAAACTATCTAAGACAAAAAATATGAAAACAATCGTAAAGACACGAACGTCCACGTCTACGTCTACGCGCGTAGCCATAGCCACAGCCGCAGTTCTCATGTTGGGACTTGCCGCATACGGACTCGGGTACGGCTTTATGCCGAAATTCAGTCCTGTTCCCAGTGCCGTTCGTTCTACAGCGCCGTCGCCATCAAGCGGAGGAGCTCAAACGGCGACATCGCCAACACCGGGGGCGAACAAGGTCGGGCTTTTTCCGAAGAATAAGCCCAAGATAACTGCATCAGGAATACAGAGCGCTGGTTATGGTTACACCAAAGTCGGTGATATGCATTCAAAGAAGAACATTAAACTCTATGGATTCAAAATCGAGCCAACTTTAGATCCTCTTCAATTCGGCGTCATTCAAGTGCGTCAACTCGTTTTTAACGTTCGCATGACAGCCGGAGTTAAAATGCATTCCGTATATTTAGCGGATAAAGATGGAAAATTAATTCATGGAATGAGCGTTGTTGCCGTTCGAAAAAGTTCACCAAATAAGTTATTCGATCTTACAGAGACAGCACCAGATGTTTCTGATTCAAATGAATCAATAACGAGTTATCCGGAAGGAGGGAAACAGATGGATGAGTTTGATGTGATTGTTTCGGGTCCCGGGTTGACGGAACTAAAGCCGGAAGGCATTCAAGCTACTTTGCGTGGCAAAGTTGACGGCTCTGAAGTTAACAAATCGTCCGTGATAAGCGTTATGGTTGATATGTATGCGACTGGCATAGAGCCACCATATGGTGGATATATAGTACATCAAAGAAAATATGCGCAGAATCCGGCAAATGTACTGGCTGTAACCCCAGCTTCCGTTAGCGTGCTTTATTTATTAATTGCCGATTCGCCAGTCGATACTGAGCCGAAAAATGTGCGGCCTGATTATTTGCATTGGTGTCCGACCATTTGGTCAGACAGCTCTGCTAAGAACCACAGTAGTATCATTAAAGTATCTAAAGATTGGTTTTGTTTGAACGGATTGCTAGGGACGATGTATTTGTCTGAAAGTTGAAGGATTGTGTTTTGATTTATATCGCTTCACGCCCACTCGTCGTCGTGTTACAAATGGAGTGATATGCGAATCGGAATTGACGCGCGGATGATGTCCGCGCAAACGTCGCGGGGGATAGGGCGGTATGTTGAGGAATTGGTGCGAGCAATGATAGCGGTGGAACCGGAACACAGATATGTTCTAGTGACGCGCCGGTCTATTCATCCTTTTTCATCCAATCCGTCCGTTGAAACCGTAGTGGCAGACGTGCCTTGGTACGGTATTCGAGAGCAGATCGAAATGCCGGGAATTTTTCGTAATCTCAAATGTGACGTTCTACATGTGCCGCACTGGAACGTTCCGGTATTAACGTCTGGACCCATCGTTATCACGATTCATGACCTGCTCTTGCGTCACGAGCCCAAGAGCACGCGGCTTTCAACGCGAGGCCCGATCGTATCAGCGATAAAACGCTTGGGCTATCGAATTACTCTTGCCGCCGCTCTAATGCACGCGAAAGCTATTTTAGTTCCGACGAAATTCGTCGCCAATGATTTGCGCGACCTTTATCCAAGTGCGAGTTCGAAAATAGTGGTTACCGGAGAAGGGATAAGCGAGAGGACGCCATTTGCGGAAGACGTGACTCCAAAACCGCCGCGACAAGACTATCTTCTCTACGTCGGTTCCGCATATCCGCACAAAGGGCTTGATTTGCTTTTGGACGCATGGGGAGAGTTGGAGGTGAAACATCCGTCACTTCACCTTAAAATCGCAGGATCGGAAGACGTGTTTATGCAGCGGTTGAAAATTGAGGCGCAGCGCCGCGGATTGCCGCGTGTAGAATTTTTGGGATACGTGGGCGACGAGAGTTTGGCGAAGCTGTATCACGAAGCGGTCGCATTGGTTATGCCTTCTCGTTTTGAGGGGTTTGGACTTACACCGCTCGAAGCGATTCAGGCCGGTTGTCCGGTTGTCTCGTCCGATGCGGCGGCGCTCGTAGAGGTGTTGGGCGAAGACGGCGCTTTTTTCTTTCAATCAGGCTCAAAGAATGATATACTTTCCGCCATCGAACGCGTGCTGGCGGATCAAGTCGCGGCGCGAGAAAAAACAAAAAGAATTCTTCCGATTTTACAAGCGAATCATGATTGGAAGAAGGCGGCATCGTTAACATTAGGAGCGTACGACAAGACGAGATTAATCAAAACTTAAGCATGAATTTTAATGATGACAAAATTTGCGTCGAACTCGAGTCGCAATTAGCGAGCGTCATTGAACAAGACGGCATCACGATGATTTCACCGGAAGGTGTTCGTCGGCGTGCTCGAAGGATAAAGCAACAGAGAGTTCGAAGCGCTCCGTGGATTCCGGAATTTTCAGAAATGCCGGAATCGTCCAATTCGGACAATGTTAAGGATCTCGATGTTGAGTCGATCGGTTTGTTGATTCAGGGCGTTCAAGCAAAGCCGGAACGCGAAATTATGATAATTAGGGAAGAGCGGCCGCGGAGCGATTATGTGATTTCGTTAAAACAGATTTTGCTATCTCGGACGTCCGAGTCCGTCGACGAGCGTTTTTCATGGGACGCGGCAATGGTGGAAGAGCGGGAGTATTTTTCAGGCGCGACAGAAGCCGGAGTGTACGGTACGTTTACGCAGGATCTAACTTTTGAAGGTTTTGACCCGCGAACGTTTTCGGAGCAATTTACTCCGCAGGATTTTTTTGATGCGCACAGAAGCGTTTATGGAAGTACGCGGCGCGCGTCCGATGCGTTGCAATCAATCGCAACCGAAACGCTAGGACTGTTTCACAGAACCAAGCGCATCGAAAGAGACGTGAAAGAGCTTCCGAGTTCCATGAAAGCGACCGTCGAAGTTTCTTCGTTCTCGCCGTTTCGCGCTCTTGCCGGATTTGTCGGACTGTTGCTCGTAATCACGATTCCGGCTAACGCGATCACGTTATATCGTTCGCTCGTATCGGCGTCGGAAGCTACAGCCGGAGTCAGTCAGACGGCGGTTAATGAGCTATTGGCTGCAAAGAATGCGAATCAGGCGCCGGAGGCGGGAGCGTCACTCAAACTCGCATCCAGTCATTTTCGTGAAGCCGACGCAATGCTCGGCGAATCCAGCGCGCTCGCTGTCGGACTCGCTTCCGTGATGCCATCAACATATCGTTCGGCTCGCGCGCTTTTAGAAGCCGGCGACAAAGCGAGCCAGGCAGGCGCGATTTTCGTGACAGGATTTGAAAAGGTTTTTTCAGATTCGAGCAGACGATTGGATGAGAGGTTGGATGCTTTAGCGGATTATTCCAGAGCCGCCATGCCTTTGCTTTCAGATGCGAGTCGCGCGGCTGCAAGCGTGAAATCAGACGCCATCCCCGAAGATAAGCGTGAGGAGTTTTCAAAACTTCAGGATCGTCTCGAATCTTCAACGCAAGCCGTGCGCGACATGGCCGGTCTGGCGGATCTGTTATCGCGTTTGGTCGGAAAAAACATTTCTCAAACATACCTTTTCGTTTTTCAAAACAATACCGAACTTCGACCTTCCGGAGGATTTATGGGATCAGTGGCGGAAGTGTCTTTTGATAGAGGTTCTGTAAAATCAATCAAAGTCCCTCCAGGCGGAACGTACGACATAAAAGGCCAGCTGTTGGCGCACGTCATTTCTCCAGATCCTTTGCATTTGATAAACCCGCACTGGCAATTTCAGGACTCGAATTGGTTTCCGGATTTTCCAACGAGCGCGCGGAAGATGCTTTGGTTTTGGAGCAAATCAGGACAACCGACGCAGAATGGCGTAATTTCCATCAACGCTTCATTGGTCGAACGAATTTTGGAAATAACAGGACCCATCGACATGCCTGAATACGGAAAAGTGATCGACAAGAGTAATTTTATGTTGGAGACGCAAAAAGCCGTCGAGCTTGAATACGATAAGCAAGCGAATACGCCAAAGAAATTTATCGGCGATTTGACGCAGGAGATGATGAAACGTCTCAAAAATTTATCGAAAGACGAATGGCTTAAAGCCGGCGCTATAGTTTCGGACGCGCTCCGAACAAAAGATGTTCAGGTATATCTAACAAATGAAGAAGACGAGGCGCAGATCGAGCGTTATGGCTGGAACGGTCTGATGAAACCTACGGACGGGGACAGTCTCGCGGTAATAGAAGCCAACATTGCGGGACAGAAAACCGACGGAGTGATAGACGAATCGGTCGAGCACGTAGCCGAAGTGCAGAAGGATGGTTCAATCATAGATACTGTTACATTGACGCGTACTCATAACGGCAAAAAAGGCGAGTTGTTCAGAGGCGTTAGAAACGTTTCGTATGTTCGCGTGTATGTTCCATTGGGAAGTCGGCTAATTTTTGCGGAAGGATTTAACACGCCATCGGTCGCTTTGTTCAAAAATCCTGACGAGGATTATCAGCCGGATCCTCTTCTTGCGCAGGTTGAAGTTGCCGGTGAAAGTCTTGGAGATGCAAGTATAAAGACAGAAGGCGATCGAACTGTGTTCGGAGGATGGGCGCAGCTCGATCCCGGCGAAACCCAAACTTTGAAATATCGTTATCGTCTGCCGTTCACCGTACGTGATTTGTACGCGCGGCTTGAAGCGTCACCGAATGAGTCCGGCTCTACGGATAGATCCAGCTATTCTTTATTATTGACAAGCCAGTCCGGAAAAAGTTCAAGAAAACTGACTACGTCATTGGTGTTTCCGTCCGATTGGAATCTCGTATGGTCTCACGGTCTTGAAGAAACACGGAGTGGAACCGTTTATTCCGGTAATTGGGATCAGGATATCGCCGTCGCCGCATTGCTTGATTCTTCTTTCAAAGAAGTCGGACAGGTTCGATAAAATCCATCAGCTCATGAAGAAAAAAAGTATCATAAACACGAATGCGGAAGAGATCGAATCGAGCTTGACGGCTATTTATCAGGATGAAGGCGGAAAAATTCCGGATCTTACAAAACTGGATCCCAGGAAATCCCGTTGGTGGTTGTACGCTTTGTTTGCTGGAATGGCGTTCGTGATCGTCCTCGTAAGCGCGGCGTGGGCCGGTTTTTCTTTTTTCAAACCGTTTCGAGGATTTACCGGGCAAGGACTTGAAATACAGATAGAAGGTCCGGAAAAAGTTTCGCTTGGCCAGGAAACGACTTACTTTATAAATTACCGAAACAGAACTTCCGAACCAATCGCGTCAGCGCAGCTTCGTGTGAGTTTTCCGTCGGATTTTATCGTAGAAAAGACAGAACCGATGCCAACAGGAGACGGACTGAGTTGGAAGTTGGGCGCCATGCCTGTCGAGGGAAGGGGAACGATAACAGTTAAGGGAGTTTTTACAGGAGCGTTGGGTACCACAACAGCCGTGCAAGTCGTAGGAAATTACCGTCCAGGATCGTTTAATAGTGACTTTGAGGCGTTGGCGACAAAGGTTATAAATTACGCAAACAGCGTTTTAAGCGGCATCCTCGTAGTTCCAAGTAAGGCGCTGCCGGGCGATAGAATTGCTTTTCGTTATACTGTGCAAAATGACGGAGAATCGCCCATTGAAGGGCTTGAGACGCGTTTGACTTTGCCGGAAGGTTTTCAATTGGAATCCACGTCAACGGAAGGTGCGCTCGATGGAAGAGTTTGGCGTTTGCCGTTGCCGACGTTGGCTGAAGGGGCGTCGACCACCGTACGGATTTTTGGTCGTTTCGCTTCGAACATTTCCGGTGAAGCTCATATCATCGCAGAAGCCGGACGGTTAACTTTGGATGGCGCATTTTTACCCAGCCAACGCGCAGAAACTTCGTTCACAGTACTTGCCGGTGATCTCGCATTGAAGTTGGTCGTAAACGGAAGCGATACGGACATGACAATAAATTATGGCATTCCATTGCGATTTGGGATTTCATACGAGAACACTTCTTCCGAAGATTTGCGCGACGTGACTTTGCGGTTGCGTTTTGAAAACGTTACAAGTACGGAGACGCGAGATCCAATTGATTGGTTATCTATTCAAGACAGCGCCAGCGGAACGCGAAAAGGGAAGGTTGTTACATGGGACAAAAGTCGGATTGTTGCGCTCAAACGGCTTCCGCCGCACGAAGACGGATTTATCGATCTTAGCGCGTTTGGAGTAAAAAGCGCCGCAGGTTCGGAAACGCTCGGAATGCGCGTGACTTTGGAGGCGGATGTAGGTGGAGTCGGATCGGAAAAGGTAAATAGAACGGTTCAGACTACGCCGTTGACGTTTAGGTATCTCACGGACGCGACAATGGGCGCAGAAGCCAGATACTCATCAGAAGAGGGCGCGATAATCGGATCCGGTCCTTTACCTCCGGTCGTAGGAAAGGAAACCATATATCGCATACAGTGGACGGTTGATAAACATTTTCATGAATTGAAAGACATGAAGTTCAGCGCGGTTTTGCCAAAGATCGCGACTTGGTCGGATGGTACTTTGGTTGACGCCGGTGAAATCGCTTACGACGAAAATTCGCGAACCGTAACCTGGACGCTGAATCGCATGCCGGTCGACGTCAGCCGCGTTGAAGCGGATTTTTCCGTGAAGATCACACCGACGGAAGCGGATGCCAATCGTTTTGCGCAACTTTTAGGCGAGACGAAGTTTGAGGCAACGGATACCGGAACCGCTTCAACGTTCGCGCAAACATCTCCTGCAATCACGACCGACTTACAAAACGACGAGTCCGCTGAAGGAAAGGGAGTGGTGCGTAATCAGTAGCCCCATTGACCAAGCGGTAGTTTCGTCGTACTCTCCTGCCACGTCATGCGTCCTTAGCTCAACGGATAGAGCACCGGTCTTCGGAACCGGTAATGTGGGTTCGATTCCCTCAGGGCGCAAAAGTAAAAATCCCATTTTAGATGGGATTTTTACGT
>JBBTQP010000029.1:0-1975 GCA_038065635.1 Patescibacteria group bacterium
GATTTGCGACTGTGAGTGAGTTGAGCAGAAGGGAGGAGCCGGAAGCGGAGGTAAATTCGAGATACGACGATGTAACGGAACCGTTCGCTGTTACGTTCTGTGCTTGAATACTTCCCCATCCGCTTGAGCCATTAGTAACTTTCAGCGTGCTGGTCGGAGATTCGATCAAAGAAAGTGTCTGCGTACCAATAGGACCGAGCGTTGATCCTGTGAGGATAAACTCACGCGCGATCATTGCTCTATCTCCCGTCGCTCCGAATGATGCCGCTACACCAACAGTCGTCGAGGCCGCCGTGACACTCTCGCTGGAGAGAAGAAGATTGCCCGTGCTACCGAATAAAAGGTCAAGAGCTTGAACACGACCAGTCGACAACATTGACGCAACCGTTGCCGCTCCTCCAAGAGAAAGGGTGCCGGAAGCGTAAATATTTCTCCAAGATTGCGTACTCGTTCCGATATCGAACGCGTTGTTTGCGAGCGGGATGAGATTTCCGTTGATGTTGGTGACGCTAAGGTTCGTGGTTGTTACGTTTGTAAAATTGATGCTTGCGATTGTAGCGTTGGTGGCGTAGAAATTCGTGGTTGTTGCGTTTGTGCTCGTCACATTCACCACGTCGATTCCTTTCCATCGCAAAGTTGAATTTCCAAGCAAGAAAGTATTGTCGCTCGTCGGGATCAAATCGGAATTGATTCTCGCGTTCACCGTCAAATTATCTGACGTATCATTTCCGAGAATCGAGTTGCCGTTAGTCGCGAAATTTCCTGTTGTGGTCGTATGACCCTGACGTGAAACAGTGAACACGTCCGTGCCGTTCGTCGCCTTAACGAAATAATCAAAAACGTTGGAAGTGCCCGAGGTTTGTAAAAACAAAACCGTTCTGTCCGAAGTTGCGGCGTTTGCGCTATTTTGCCGAAGTGCGAATAGATTTCCGCCGGTTGAAGTAACCGACGATGAGGCGTACTGCCCTTGGAGAGTTTCCGCAACGAATGCGTATGGGACAGCCGTGAGACGCTTTCTCGGAGACATTTCACTGTCCGAGGCGACAGTCACGCCCAAAAACAGCGAATTTTGATTCCAATCGAAATCAAAAGCGTTTTGGCCGGTAGACGTATCGCCGAGATTATAACTAAACAAGCCACTGGTAACGGTTACCGAGACAGCTGCTGGCGACGAAGTTGCGCCACTCGCAGTCCAGAGCGTGTTTCCACCGGAAACCGCATCATAGAGCGAAAATTTAAGTGAATAATTTCCATCGCTTACAGGGATTCCGTTGGCATTCAACAGGCGTCCCTGGTAATTAATTGCGCGATTTATCGCAGAAGCCGCTGTGGTTTTTTGGCTAGATACGACAAAACTCACGCAAATAATTGCGCTTATTGTTATAAATTTAAGAGCTTTTACAAGATTTTTCCGCATTTCAACTTAACCCACGGCAATACAAGATCGCCTTAGGATTTGTGCGAAAACCTGTTTAATTTTGCTTATCGATATAGCGACAAACCACTTAAGATCGTGTGAACGACCGTCGCCATACAGATATCGCTGTCCAGATATCTACAAAAGAACGATTTCGACTGTAGATTCTGCAGAATTTCTGACCGGTTTAAGCACAATCAAATAATAACAAAAATAGGAACCACCAGAATTACACGAGAAAGCGCATATATATATACATATTTATATATACGTTGTGTGAATAAATTGTTGATAAGTATTCAGCGTCAAACAACATGCACTTAAATAGGACCTGATTGGACAAAAATAAACAACGATATTTCTATCGTTGTGGATAATCTATGGATAACACTAAAACATCGCTAAAACTGCACTAAATACGGCCTTTCCATTTTTCCGTCATTGCGAGCCACAGAAGTGGCGTGGCAATCTAATAAATCGTCATTGCGAGCCACAGCAGGGGCGTGGCAATCTAATAAATCGTCATTGCGAGCCACAGCAGGGGCGTGGCAATCTAAT
>JBBTQP010000030.1:0-9685 GCA_038065635.1 Patescibacteria group bacterium
CATCGTGGACGAGCCGAGGGCGACGATCCAGAACTGGCGCTGCAGCTCGGGGTTGACCTTGGCGAACGCGTACGCCTCGAGGTGGGTCGCGGGGCGGTAGCCCAGCTTGTCCATCTCGACGATGTTCGCCTCGCTCGTCGTGTCGCGCCCGAAGTGCTTGACGAGCATGATGCGCTCGCCCGGCGTCTGATCGATCTCGGCGCACGACGAGTGGGGTTGCCACACGTAGTTGCCGTAGAACAGCTCCGAGACGCCGTCCTTCGAGAACTCGCTCTCGAGCTTCTCCTTGTCGCGCGGCATGTCGTAGCTGACCGGCACGCGGTACTCGTTCTCGCCGAGCGGTCGCTCGACCTCCGAGCCGACCTTATCTGCGGTCAGCGTAAACCGCCTCTCGATGATGGCCTGAACCGTTTCACGGTCCAAATCACCGGACTCGCACATCCGACCGAACTCGAGCACCTGCGACAATGTCGCTTTCCTCATTCTTCTAACCTCCGTGACCCTACGGCATGATTAATGACGCAAGCGGACCATCCGCCCTCGCCATCAACTACCTCGAGCCACCAATGAAAAGGACAATTTCTAATTGAGTTTATACGCCAAATATACCTTTCTGTCAAGGACGGTTGGCGAATTTCGGATGTCCAACATCCGAATATAAAAAAACGCCACCGAGTAGTCTCGAGTGGCGCGATACGTGGACGTCGCGGCGATCCAACGTCAACACTTGATTGGATACGGCCGTGACGCACCCTCCTTTTCCAGCTCGTCCTTTCCAGCCTCGGTAATCTTGTATGCCGTGTAAGGCAATATGTTTATCTTCCGAAGTTGGCCGGCTCTCACGCAAACAAGAACCAACTCGACGATGTCGTCCGCATCAGCGCCGCGTTTCTTGAGCTCAGCAACGATCTCCTCGATCGTCCGCTCGCCTGCGTAACAGTAGTGCAGTATATCTGCTTTCAAAGACCACTCCATGTCGCACCTCCGTTTTTACTTTTTCGCGACAAAACCAAGCTAGCACGGGTAGGCTTGGATGTAAAACCGCGTCGAATTCAAGCTATATATTGCTTCTCGTATTATGTCATTCCCGTGAAGACGGGAATCCATTTCCTCGAAATATAGAAAATACGCTTTGATTCTGGATCCCCGCCTACGCGAGGATGACACGGACTAAGCCATACTCTTTTCCTTAAACAAATAATGATAAAACAATCTCTTTCCGATTTCCGTAAGCGCGCCGTATACGATCACGATCAGGAAGATGCTCAATATCAAATACAACGGCAATGAGACAAGTTCGATACTGGAACCTAGCGGAGTGTAAACGATCACAAAAGCTAACAAAACGGCAAAAACGCACATACCTGCCAAAATTTTACTTGGCGGATTGGATAATGAAGTACGGCGGGATCGGAGCAAAAGGATGATGACGACTTCGGTTATTAATGATTCAACAAACCAACCGCTGCGGAAAAGAGGGATATTTGCGCGAGCGATGAAGTAGAGCAAGCCGAACGTCATAAAATCCGCGACGCTGGAAATGATGCCGAAAAAATACGTGAAACGCGAGATACGTTTAATGTCCCATTTTCTTGGCATAGCCAAATCTTCGTCGGACGCGCGATCGCTGGAAATGCCGAGCATTGGCAAGTCGCTTAGAAAATTAAGAAGCAGTATTTGCGCAGGTAGCATTGGAACAAAAGGCAAAAACAAGGCGGTCGCGGCAAGCGAAAGCATATTTCCAAAATTAGAACTGATTGTGGCGTTGATAAAAGTTTGCGTATTGTTAAACGTGCGGCGTCCTTCACGAATACCGTCGGCCAAAACCGCGAGACTGTTTTTTAGCAATATGACGCTGGCCGCTTCTTTGGCTACGTCCACGGCATTGTCAAACGAAATTCCTACGTCGGCGGCGCGGAGCGATGGCGCGTCGTTTACGCCGTCGCCGATATAAGCGACCGTGTGTCCGCATTCTTTCAACGCGCGGATGATCATAAGTTTTTGTTCCGGAGTTATGCTTGCAAAAACATTCGTTTTCTCAACAAGGGACTTTAGTTCTTCGGCGCTGACAGCTTCAAGCTGTTTGCCTGTAACAAGTCCCGTGATCTCAAAACACAACTGCTCGGCAACGTGACGCGTAACGCGTTCCGTGTCTCCGGTCAAAATAACGGTTCGCACGTTGAGTTTTCTCAACGCTACGAGTGAGGCGCGAGCGGTTTGTTTTGGCGCGTCGCTCACCATTACAAAACCGAGAAGCTCCAAATCTCGTTCATCCTCCGGCGTGTATCGCTCCTTCGTTTCAATCTCTCTCCGCGCCACGGCGATAAGCCGATAACCCTGATCCTGCCAACGATCGGCCATGGCCAACAGCTCGTGGCGATGAGACGCGGAAACATCGCAAACGTCCAACATTTCCTTAACCGCACCTTTTACGATCAATGTTCGGGGCGAATTATTTTTACCTACCACGCAACTCATTCGCCGCCGATCAAAGTCAAAAGAAATTGTTTCGTAGCGCTCGCAACCATTCAAATCATCCGGCAAATGCTCATGCATCTCGGCTTCAAGAATCGCCTGATCAACAGGATTATTCGCGCGGCCATGGGAGTTTAATGTGACGCAATGCGATGCATAAGCTATCACCGCGTCGTATTTTTTTCCGGACGCATCAATGCCGCCGCGCACGCGTAACTTTCCAACCGTAAGCGTTCCAGTCTTATCCGTACACAACACATCGGCGTTTCCCAAGTCTTCAATCGCGATGAGACGTTTAACCAAAACGTGCCTGTGGCTCATCTTCAAAGCGCCCCTCGAAAGATTCAACGTAACAATCATGGGGAAAAGTTCCGGGGAAATACCCACTGCCAAAGCCAAACCGAAAAGCACGGCCTCGATCCAGTCACCACGGAGTACACCCATTGCAAGAGCGACGAAGAGGACTAGACCGAGTGTGATCTTCAGCAAAAAACTTCCGAAACTTCGCACGCCTTTTTGATAATCCGTTTCTTCTGTTTTTTCAGACAAAAGCGCGGCCGTGCGTCCCATTTCAGTTTGCATTCCAACCGCGACTACAACGCCGATACCAGAGCCCTGAACCACGCTCGTGCCCATGAACGCTATATTTACCTGTTCCTGTGGCAAAAGTTTTTTTCCTCCTAACGGATCAACGGACTTTTCAACCGGCATTGATTCGCCGGTCAACATTGATTCATCCAACGCCAGATCGTCAAGCTTTATCAGACGCAAATCCGCTGATACGACCATGCCGACTTCTAAAATCACGACATCGCCCAAAACCAAATTACGCGAATCAACCTGCGCGGGCTTTCCTGATCGAATGACGGTCGCGTATCTCGTGAGTTTGCTTCTCAATAATCGCAACGCTCTCTCGCTTCGATATTCCTGCACAAACGCGAGAATCCCGCTCATCAAAACCATGAGCAAGATCAGGACGACTTGGATCGTTTCTCCCAAAAAATATGAAACCGCGCTTGCTCCTACCAAGACTAACACCAACGGACTTTTGAACTGGCGCAAAAAAATTAATACGCCGTGGACTGTTTTTTCTCGTTTGAAATCGTTAAATCCATTTTCCTCCAACCGCCGTTCTGCAACTTCCGCGCTTAAACCCCGTTCATCGGATTTAAAAAAATCCAAAACCTGATCCACCGTCTTGGACCATGGACTTGAGTTCTCCCTTGGCGCCATTGGGATATTTTAGCACGGAATACTCTTGTTTGTTCCCCCTCCTTACGAAGGAGGGGTTAGGGGAGGTCTCTTCTGAGGATCAGGGCTCAGACCCCCTCTAACTCCCCCTTCGTAAGGGGGAGAATTAAACGGGAATAAGATTGACCCCGCTTCAATTTCATGGTTTTCTGTTGTGGCCTTATGTTGAGGCACTTTCACAACGAGGTGTTACATGACGATGACAGACGATCTGTTGGTCGACGATTCGTACGTCCAACCCACGGACGTCGATTCTGCAAAGCTCAACTCCATCGGACTGGATGACGAAACCGTTCGGCAAATCACAGAGTCCGGGATCATCGAGATGGTCGGTTTGGATTCCGTTCTGCGATCGATCGCCGGAATCAAGAGACATATGACGCTAGGCCAGGCCAGGCGCGTCATCAATCTCAACCCCATGCGACTCGCGCTGCCGATTGATCGCATGGGTGCATGCATCGAAAGTCTCGTGAGAGATGCCGGGATCGAGTCGGAAGATGCAATGGCGATTCTGGAACAGGAATTCGAGATCCTGGCCGTCGAAGAATCCGACTTCAGGCTCAAGTGCAGCTTCCTGGCCAGAGTCGTTCCGGACGCAAAAGCGCGACTCGCCTTCCTTCTCGCGCACCCGGGATACTTCCATATCCAATACGCGCATCTGCTGAAAAAGCAGAGTAAGCGGCTTGGAGCGTATACGCACACGCAAATCTGGGAGATCCTAACGAGTGACGGAGACGCGACCATCGGACTCAAGCGTCTTCCGGTCTACAAGCGCAAGCCGCGCGTCAAGGTCGCGCCAGTGACTCCCGTTCCTCCTACCGAACCGTCCCCCACCGCACCGGAGTCGATCGTCCCGCCGGAATCAACTCCGCAGCCGCTCGCGGTCGCGGAAACCAAACGTTCGGAAGATGAATTCGCGGAATTGGGTATGGATGCCGCGGAAAAAGACGTGCCTGTTCGCGTTCAATTTCCTGAGGTTCGAACCAGCTCTACGCCGATCGAGCTGACCGACACCAACGGAATGTACGTTCGCGACCTCATCAAGTACCTCAAGGTCTGCATTGGCCTTTGTTGGGACAGTGCGCGACCTCTCGTCGTGTACAGACCGTGGCTCGCGGATCCGAAACTCAACAATATGCGGACGCTGGAAATGCTATACGAACTCGGCGTTAGCGGCGAACGCTTGATGGACGCGCTGAAGTACGACGGCCTCTTCGCCCTCGGTTACTACGCGCTAGAACCAATGCTCACCGAGCTGAAGGAAAACCGCGATCTGCCGTTTCCGGACGACATCCGCGACCTCGCGATTCCACGAAGGATCATCCGCCGGCGCCTGAAAGCGCTGGAGAAGAACGAGATCGCGCCGAGCGACCCTCGCTTCAAATCAGCGCTCTACGCGCCCACCGAACGAGAGTTCAAGGAGCGCATCTCCTAATCCACATCCCTCCATCTCGGAGGGATTTTGCTTATACAATCAAAAATACAGAATTTGTCACATTGGCTATTATTTGTTATATTTTTCGCATGACTCAAGAAAATATAAGCAAAAAAATCCATGAACAGCTCCCTTTGCTCAAGGAGCAATATCACGTCAAAAGAATTGGCGTTTTTGGCTCATTTGCCAGAGGCGAACAAAAAAAGGGAAGCGACGTAGACTTGTTGGTTGAATTTTACACTCCGGTTAGTTTATTTGAATTTATCAGATTGGAAAATTTATTAAGCCGCATTTTGCATAAAAAAGTCGATCTCGTGTCAAAAAAAGCAATCAAGCAGGCGGTAAAAAAAGAAATTTATAAAGAAGTGCAGTATGTCTAAAAGAGGTGTAAAACTTTATCTGGAAGATATTAAGGATGCCATTAGAAAAATAGAAAAGTATACGCGCGGAGTTGATTTTGATAGTTTTTCCAAAGACGAGCAGATGATAGACGCAACCGTCAGAAACTTTTCGATTATCGGTGAGGCGGTAATAAATATCCCCAAAGAAATAATAACCGATTATCCGGATATCGCGTGGAAGGAAATGAAAGGCATGAGAAATAAAGTGATCCACGAATACTTCGGCATTGATGAGGAAATCCTATGGAAAACCATACAAGACGACATTCCGGTAATCAAAAAACAGATTTCTAAATTGTTACGAGATTTGCGAAAAAAAATTTGATTGCGGGATAATAAATCACCTCCCCAAAACCTTCTTCAAATACTCCCCTGTCGCGCTTTTTGGGTTTTTCGCTATTTCTTCCGGAGTTCCTTCGGCTATTACGTGACCTCCTTTGTCTCCGCCTCCTGGACCCATGTCTATGATCCAATCCGCGTTCTTGATCACGTCGAGATTGTGTTCGATTACCACGACGGAATTGCCGCGAGCTACGAGACGATGAAGGACTTCGAGCAATTTCCTAACATCGTCGAAATGAAGTCCTGTCGTGGGTTCGTCTAAAAGATAGAACGTGCGACCGGTATCACGACGCGCCAATTCTGTTGCGAGCTTCACGCGTTGCGCTTCTCCGCCGGACAAAGTTGTCGCTGATTGGCCGAGTTGGATGTATCCGAGACCGACCTCATCCAAAATCATAGTCCGCTCGTGAATCGGCGGAATGTCTCGAAAAAACGTATTGGCTTCTTCCACGGTCATGGCGAGAAGTTGCGCGATATTTTTTCCGCGGTACTTTACTTCCAATGTCTCGCGATCAAATCGCGTTCCTTTGCACACGTCGCACGCCACGTACACGGTCGGCAAAAAATGCATCTCAATCGCGATCTGCCCGTTGCCTTCGCAGTGCTCACAACGACCACCGGGGACGTTGAAAGAAAAACGGCCGGATTTATATCCGCGCATTCGCGCTTCAGGAGTCATCGTGAACAAGTCACGGATATGAGTCCAAATTCCAGTATAAGTCGCTGGATTTGATCGAGGAGTTCTGCCGATCGGAGATTGATCAACATCCACGATTTTATCCAGCCAATCAATTCCTTCAATTGCGAGATGTTTTCCGGGCATGGCGGTCGATCCGTGCAAATGTCTCGCCATGGCGCGATAGAGAATATCAATCATGAGCGTGGATTTTCCGGAGCCGGAAACGCCGGTCACGCACACAAAACGCTTTAACGGAACTTTGACAGTAATGCTTTTCAAATTATTCTCCGTAGCTTTTCGGATTGCGATATGCTCTTTCGCGAGCGAGCGGCGTTTTTTTGGATAAGGAATTGTTTTTTCTCCGCGCAGATATTCGCAAGTTAAACTGTTTTTCGTATTCAAAACTCCCGGCATTACGCCTTCCGCCACTATTTCTCCGCCGTGTTTTCCTGCGCCGGGTCCGATGTCAACGAGATAATCCGCCGCCGCGATCGTGTCTTGATCGTGTTCGACTACGATGATCGTATTTCCGGCATCGCGAAGTTTTTCCAGCGTCTCGACAAGACGAACGTTGTCGCGCGGATGAAGTCCGATGGTAGGTTCGTCGAGAACGTATAGCGCTCCAACGAGTCGGGAACCGATCTGCGATGCGAGTCGGATGCGTTGCGCTTCTCCGCCGGATAGCGAACCGGCTTTGCGATCTAAAGTAAGATAGTGAAGACCGACATCGAAAAGAAATTGAAGACGCGCGAGAATCTCTTTCAAAACCGGCTCTGAAATCGTGGCCTCGTTATCAGTCAACTCAAGCGAAGAAAAAAACTCATGCGCCGCGCCGATATCCATACTCGTTGTTTCGACGATGCTTTTTCCGGCAACAAGGACGAACAGAGCTTCGGTTCGGAGACGCACGCCCGAACAAGCTGTGCAAATTTCTTCGGAAAAAATCTCCTTGGTTCCGAGACCGTTGCACGCCTGACACGCGCCGTATGGAGAATTGAAGGAGAAGAGACGCGGCTCGAATTCCGGAAAAGCAAAATCGTGTTTCGGACAGGAAAATCGCGCGGACATTATGTGTTCTGATCCGTCGTCAAGAATAGCAATCGCCGTTCCGTCAGCGCGATCTAGCGCGATCTCGATCGCTTCAGACACACGAGAGCGCAGCTGTTTATTTCCTTCCACCGGCCAAGCGAGCGGGATTCTATCTACGACAAGCTCGATCGTATGTTGTTTGTATCTGCTAAGAGGAACGCGCTCACGGAGAGATCTCATCTTCCCATCCAACCGCACTTCCAAAAATCCTTTTTCATACAAATCTTGAAGCAACTGATGATACTCCCCTTTCCTCCCGCGAACGATCGGCGCGAGAACTTTGATTTCATCCCTTGTGTCATTCCCGCCCCTCCCATTGTCATTCCCGCGCAGGCGGGAATCCATCTTCATCCTCTTCTTCACCTCTTCCGGATTCGCATGAATCTCAACCGTCCGCTTCAAAATCGCATCCACCATTTCTTCCACCGTCATCTTACGAATCGGTTTTCCGTCGATGGGACAGTGCGGTCGGCCGACACGCGCGTAAAGAACGCGGAGATAATCGTAAATCTCCGTGATGGTCGCGACGGTTGAACGCGGATTCGCGCTATGAGCTTTTTGATCGATTGAGATTGCCGGCGACAACCCCTCTATCTCATCAACGTCCGGCTTTTTCATCTGTCCGAGAAACTGCCGCGCGTAAGCGGAAAGAGATTCCACGTAACGCCGCTGACCTTCCGCAAAAATCGTATCAAACGCCAAACTCGACTTGCCCGATCCGGACAAACCCGTAAACACAATCATCTTATTGCGCGGCAGTTCCAACGAAATGTTTTTAAGATTATGCTCGCGCGCGCCTTTTATGGAGATCTTGTCTTGCATTTAGTTCAATTCTTGACTTCCGTCATTGCGAGCCTCAGCAGAGGCGCGGCAATCTAATCCCTCTGTCATTGCGAGCGAAGTCCGACGAAGCGTGGCAATCTAATAGAAGAAAATCACTCCTCTAATTTGATTGCCACGTCGTTGCTACTCCTCGCAATGACGATACAGACTCAAAACATCCCGGAAAACGCGGCCTTTACATAGGACACGCCCGAGTTGTTGCGAAATGAAGATAGCGGAGATTTGATGCGCTGTAAAGAAACTCGTGACAAGTATGCGCCCTAAGTCAGTTCCAACGGCGTTCAAACGAGAACATATGCGTAATCAAAGATAGTCGGGGGGAGCGCGAGTCCTATCTTACTATGATCCTGACGTTTATTTTATAGCCTCCTGGACGCCGAAGTAGGCGGGTTTCTTGTTGAGTTTCTCGTCGAAGAGCTGTGGATGGTTATTGGTAAGCCAGTAGGGATCGCCGTCGTGCAATCCCCAAACGATGACATCCTTGTGGCGGCGCGAAGCAAGGAAGGTTTGAATAACGGTTTTGATGGTCTGTTTTTGCTGCTCGTAGTCAGTAGCGCTTGCATTTTCCGGTAACTCCACATCAAGTTCAGTAATATAGTTGTCAAATCCGAGGTCTGCAATTTCGTCTAGACGCGCAAGAAGCGTGGTAGCGTCAAAACTACCCGGCTTAACGTGCATCTGCCAACCGAGGGCTTGCACCGGTGTTCCCTGACTCTTCAGACTAAGAAGCAATGCTTTTGTGCCTTCATACTTCGCCTGATTGCTTTCAATGTCATACTCATTGTAGTACAGCACGGCGTTCGGATCAGCTGCCCGCGCCCGAACAAAAGCCTTGCGGATATAATCATTCCCCATTGCCTCAACCCACTTGTGGCCCTTACGAAGCGTGCCGTCGATGTCCACAGCCTCATTCACGACGTTCCAAAACTTGATTTTGCCCTTGTACCGACCTACGACAGTATCTATATGCTCGTTCATGATAGTCTCCACTTGGATATTTGGAGTTGTCTTCAGCCAATCAGGAACGTCTTCGAACCAGACTAGTGTCTGAGCGAAAAGATCCATCCCGCGTTCTTGCCCCCATTGCGCTTGTTCATCCATCTCAGTGAATTTATATGAGGCACGGTTTTCACGGAAACCATCATCCCAAAACGAACCGATGGTCAGGGC
>JBBTQP010000030.1:9785-14927 GCA_038065635.1 Patescibacteria group bacterium
ATCAGAGATATCATCAATTTTTTGATTCCAATTGGAGCCATAGATAGAAATGGCCACGGCTTCACTGGTCACCCAACGCAAAAGACTGTTTTTTGAAACCGCATAGACTTTTGGAAGCGACACGAATTTCACCATCCGGATCCCCGGGCGATACGTCACATTGTTGCCCAAGGAGATAGAGGACATGATAGACGAGGAAATCGTCTGGACCTGGGAAAAATCTGGGTACCATGTGAAGTAAACCTTCTCGTTCGGAAACGCGTGACGCTTGCCATCGCTTCCGTAGAAATATACGGCCTTGCATGGATGATCTACAGCCGCTCCAGCCGGACAGGATAGTTTAATTAGTGAACCGGAACTTGGAGAGACTGCCCCGGCTCCCGCCCAGTGTTTTTTAAACATCCGCATGTAACTGGATTCTGCGACTCGTGCTGTTCCTGTCGGTTCTGTCTCGAAATCAAAATCGCCGCTTTGTCCATCTATTACGTCACGCCATAAAAAATGGGTGTAACTCCAGCCGTATTCCTCAAAAATTGATATCAGATCATCAAGAAAGGCAATACAGCTTGGAACACGGCGATTGCAGCCGAATTCCCCAATGAAAATGGGTGTTTTGTGCTTGTTTTGAAAAGCCAGCGCATGCTTCATCACGTCTTTAAGGCGGTTTTTGTCCCAAAACATTGTCTCCGTATAAATATCGGACGTAATTTTCCCCGGATACACCAGGCCGGAAATATCGCCCTTGCCAGCCCACTCAAAACCTTGATGGGTAAAGTCAGATGGTTCATACATGTGAAAACTGTAGATAGTGCGTGAATCGCCGGTCGTTACGGCGTCTTCCATGCCGAGCGGGTTTGACCACGCTGTCGCGCTCACGATAATCGGAGTTTGGGAATCAACCTGACGAATACTGGTTGTAATTTTTTTGGCGAGATCAAACCACACAGAAGCCGGGAGCGGCGCCTGTTTGACTGGAACGTCCGGATGCGGTTCAACCATCAGATTATATGCGATGACGTGCGTTCGATTTTTATATCTGTCTGCCACAAATCGCCACATCTCAACCCACTTGTCTTTCGCCACTTGTGAATACCAAAGAACTTCATCCGCTCCATCCGGTGAACCGGAAAAAGTCTCTTCTGATTTTCCAGGCCCATTTCGGAAATGAATCACGGCGTATAATCCAACCTCTTCGGACCACTGAATAGCGTCGTCGAGCCACTTGAGTTTTGTAGTGTCAAGCGCATACGGCGCTTCGGCGTTATACGGCCCGGGATAATTCAAAGAGACGACATTTGCGCCCTGATTTTTTAGGGCGGCAAAATCTTCTTTGGTCACGAAACTGAAAACTTCAACACCAGCGTAGAAAGGATTGTATGGATGAATTGCCGCACCGCGAAAAAATGAGGGATTTTGCCAGAGTGAAAATTTATCCGTTTGAGGAGCGGATTGAGCATGAAAAGCCGGAAATATAATCCAGGAGCAGAGCGCAAATAGGAAACACAGATTTTTCGCATGGCACATAAGGGAACTCCATTAATTGGGACTGTGTCAGTAAAAACTTTTTCGGATTTTATATTACAACAAAACGCACTTATAATCAAATTCGGCCTTACCCCGCGTGTCCCATGCTATCCTATCCTCATGTTCGGCTTGGATAAAAAGGAAATGAGTATATTGAGGTTGCTGAAAACACCTCGGAAAATCCAGGATTTTCTGGAAGAAATCCCAATCAACTTCGAACCCGAGGGCGACACATGCCTTTCTCCGCGCCGCGTCCTTCGAGAACGGCGTGCTCACTGCATCGAAGGCGCCATGCTTGCGGCGCTTGCGCTGCGCATTCAAGGCGAGCGGCCGCTCGTTCTGGATTTGGAAGCGTCAGCGCAAGATCACGACCATGTGATAGCGCTTTTCAAACGCCACGGATGCTGGGGCGCTATTTCAAAAACAAACCACGCGGTGCTTAGATATCGTGAGCCGGTATATAAAACGATCCGTGAACTTGTATTGTCATTCTTTCATGAATACATGGACGGAACCGGAAAGAAAACCCTTCGATCTTTTTCTCCGCCGGTTGATCTGTCGCGATTCGACGAAATCGGCTGGATGACGTCAGAAGAAAACGTGTGGGAAATCGCGCAATATCTTGCCGACATTCGACATTCGCCGCTTTTGTCTCTCGCCCAGATTCGGACGCTACGAAAAGCGGACGCGTTGGAAATTGAGGCTGGGAATCTGACGCAGTGGAAAAATAAGAAATAACCCATCCGTACCGCCCCGTACATTTGCTGTGCTATCGGAAAGAATTAAGGTCTTGTATTTTTCAAATAAGTTTTATGAATTCTTCTGTTGCAATCCCAATATCGCGCAAAATGCCGCGCAAAGTTCCTCTCGGCATGTCCTTGTTAGCATGGACGGGAATGGTTGCGATTCTTCCGTCGGCATGACGCAACTGAACATGGCTTCCGCGTTGCCTTGAAATTTCAAAACCTGCTTTTATCAGAGCTGCTACAACCAGCTTTCCTGATACTATTGGAAGAGGCGGCATAGTTATGCCTGCGATGGTGAAACGACAGTCTCGAAAGTATCAAAACTCGTTTCATCGGGAACTGTCTCTCCGCGAGACATCAGATCTTCAACGTATAATTCTATAGCTTCATGTATATTTTTTTTTGCCAAAATCAAAGAATCACCCCATGAATGACAGCCTGGTAGCGCCGGTACATAAGCATGAAATGTATCATTTTCGTCCGGTTCAATAATTACGCGATAAGTAATGTGTTTCATTAAAATAAGTTATCACGGAAATTAATACCTGGTCAATTCTTCCTCACCGCCAAAAACAAATCCGACACGTTTGCTCCAGTTACTCCTGTCATAATCTGTCCGCCAACGCGTTTGAAAAACGTGAACGAGTCGTTGCGTTTCAAGAAAGTCTCAAGATTAAGCTTGAGACGATTGGCGCGCTTGCGAATGTCAGCATCTACAAAAGCGCCGGCCGCCGGAGAATTATCAATCCCGTCAGAAGCGAGCGACGCGACTAAGACATCGTCATCAATAACAGACAAAGCACCAAGCGCGACTTCCTGATTCCGTCCTCCTTTTCCCTTTCCTTTTATTGTCACGGTCGTTTCCCCTCCGGCCAATACCATTTCTCCTTTATGCGGCAAACCGGCCAAAAGCCGCCCAACTTCACGCGCTTCGCCTGACAAACAACATGAATAAATGCGGACGAGGTAACCGAGTTTTTTCGCTTGTTTTTTCATGGCGTCCAAAGCTTTGGAATTGCCTACGATCACGATATTTGTTACGCGTTGAAAATATTTAGGATCTTTCGGAGTTTCCAGAAGTTCACAATGCGGAAGACGGCATGACTTCTGCAAATCATATTTCACCATGATCCGCGCCGCGTCTTCTTTGGTCGACCTATCCATTACCGTCGGACCGGACGCGATCATTCCAGGATCGTCTCCGGGAATATCGGAGAACAACAAACCGATTACTGTCGCCGGATAAACCATCTGTGCGAACTGTCCGCCCTGGATTTCTGAAAGATGTTTTCGAACCGTGTTGATCTCTTGAATAGTAGCGCCTTTTTTCATCAGCGTTTTCGTGAGCATCGTGAGCTGTCCGCATTTCAATTCAAACGGCCAACAGAGCAACGCCGAACCTCCACCGGAAATTATCGCGATTACAAGATCGTGTTCCTCGACGTGTTTCAAAATACCGACGATCTCTTGTGTCGCCTTCACATTCTCGACAGACGGAAACGGATGCGTGCCGGCAAGACTTTTCAATCTTTTCAACTTTACAGTCTTCACGTCTAGGATAACTCCCGAAGTAATTCGACCACCCAAAATATTCTCAATCTCTTTTCCGGCATCAGCCGCCGCCTTTCCTATGCCGATGACGTAAATCTTGTGATAGTCAGACAAATTCCACGACTGCGTTCCGACATGCAACTTAGATCCTTTAATACGAACGGATTCCTTAATTACTCGTCCTGTGCAAATAGAATCCAACCCGGCCTCAAAGACGCTGATAGCGTCTTTGCGAAGCCGCGTGGATCCGAGAGTACGCGAGTTTTTGATTCGACAAGATTTTGTTGGCATACGACAAACAATAGCGTAACACGCCGGAGCAAACATTCGGAATCTTGCTTATACCCACATTTTTTGATACATTCCTCGCGTGCAAAAAACCCAAGGGGGCGTCGTATAATGGTAGTACAACGGTCTCCAAAACCGTTTGCGTAGGTTCGATTCCTACCGCCCCTGCCAAGAAAAAACCACGGAAGCAAGAGCCGTGATTTTTTGTTTTATCCACAATTTAGTTTGATTTGATTACTGGAACAAAAATAGAACGTATGATACAGTATCAATATAGCGCACTTAACTCTATGCAAACTACCCAAATCGCACTGTTCAAAGGAAAGAAAATAAGGAAAACGCTCTTTGGAAATGAGTGGTGGTTTTCGGTTGTGGATGTAGTTGAATCGCTTACCGATAGTGTTAATGCTCGTGATTATTGGTTTAAGATGAAAATACGAGTTAACAGTGAGGATGGAATTGAGTTGTCGACAATTTGTCGACAACTAAAACTGGAATCATCCGATGGTAAAAAATACGAAACTGACTGCGCGAATACCGAGGGTATCTTTCGCATAATCCAATCCATCCCCTCTCCAAAAGCCGAACCGTTCAAGCGTTGGCTCGCGAAGGTCGGTTACGAACGCGTACAAGAGATCGAGAATCCGGAATTGGCGACAAAACGCACACGGATGCTCTACAAGCTAAAAGGATACAGCGACGAGTGGATTGAAATGCGTTTGCGTGGCATCGTGATTCGAGACGAATTGACTGACGAATGGCAAAAACGAGGTGCCGCGGAAGAAAAGGACTACGAGATTCTTACAGCCGAAATATCCAAAGCTACGTTCGGCGTAACGCCAAGCGAATACAAGAATCTCAAAGGACTGGAACGCGAGAATCTGCGCGACCACATGGACGATTTCGAGTTGATTTTCACAATGCTTGGAGAGCGATCCACAACCGAACTGCATAGTACCAATAATTCACAAGGACTATCCGAACTCAAAGACGATGCGAAGATCGGTGGGAACGTTGCGGCGGTCGCAAGGAA
>JBBTQP010000031.1:0-1941 GCA_038065635.1 Patescibacteria group bacterium
CCCCCTCTAACTCCCCCTTACTCTTCATGCCTAAGGCAGATCCGCCTCAGGCGGAAAGGGGGAGGATAAAGAAAGTCGAAATCTCCAATTTCAAATCTTCAATAGCCGCGCAAGGATATCAGAGAAATGCTCTTCTTGCAAGACGGTGTTCTCGTCCAAAAAGTCTTTCAAATGATTGCGAATTTCGATCGGATTCTGTTCGTCGAGCGGAATGCGGAGGCGGGGTTTTATTACGTTAGACGTTTCGATATAAAGCAGTTTGGTTTCCGGCGGATGATAGATGATGGAAAAATTTGTCAGGTCTTTAAATTCGTACATTTTCCCGTCCACAACGATGCCGTTACGTCCTATTTGTACAAGAGCCGCGTGCGGATCTTCGTGTCCGGCGAGAACGAGGATGATAGCGCAGAGTAAAATCAAAAACGCGAAAAGAAAGTTGTTCGTAGCTACTGCGTATACCACAAAAGCGAGTGCTACCACGCTCATAATAAAATACCACCGCGGTCCGCGTTCGCGTTTTTCCCAAGCGGCAGTCTCCCACACGAAACTGTCCTGCGCCTTGATTATTTCATCCAAAAGCTCCTTTCCGTATGGCATATAAGGAAAGTATAGCACATCCAGTCTCAAAACGGAGAGGGTGAGATTCGCCCCGATATGCCAATTTAATTATATGACGATCGGGATGCCGAAGGGTACTTCGTCAAACTCACGGCACGCCTGAGGCGGACTGCAGTTTTCCCGACAACGCGATATAGAACCGAATGCGTGTCGGGATCCCGCATCATGGCGGCGCCTTTTGGTTAAAATCCGAACTTTTTTTGACGAAAATCCGGACTACGAATTCTGAAATCCACTCGTTCGGGCGGGCAAAAAAGAAGGGGGTTGGGGGGAAGGAATTATTCTCCGTACTTCCGATGAAAATATTTATTCCAGAATCCCTATATCCCAAATACGAAGGGTTGGTACCGTAAAGGAAATGACATTTCCCGACCGTTGAAATTCAACGACCTTTTCGCCATCATATTCCGGGGAGACGATTTTCAAGGTCTTACCATCGGTTGAAAACTCATCCGGAATATGAATCTGAACTTGGAAATCTTTCTTTTCTGAAAACTTTTGGTTTCGGAAATCGTAATTCAGAATATGCGCTATTAGCCGTTCCCCGGTGGTGTATGGAATTACCTGTACCATTTTAGGGGCAATGTCTGCTTTTGTGAATTGTTGAACTGCATTCGCCAATTTTGCTTTTGCGGCGGGTTTTTGATAAGCCCAAAGTTGCCAGCCCATATCCTCGTTGAAAAAAATGAATTTGCCCTTGCCTATCGTGTGTGTGCCACTGGCTTTCAGTCCGCTTAGTTGCGACCTGGACTTTTTCTGGTAATTTTCATCCAGACTGGCAAAACTATTATCATAAGCAATGACAATCCCACCATTCTTCACAAAAGCGAGCAATTTATCCACTTCCTCATCCGACCAAGCATTCCCATTCGCAACAATGATTTCATAATTATTGATTTTTTCCAGGTCAATGAAATCGTGCTGAAGGTTGGCTTCTGAAAGCGCGGCGGATACCGCAAGGGCCCATTCTTTTTGGTTGGGATTTGCAGTGTTCATGTGCGGCGGAAAGACAACAGCAAGACTATTCTTCTGGTTCAAATCCATTAAAGCTTCGGGGTATTTACGGATGAATGCATAATAAGGAAGCATCGTGGTTCGGTCGGCCATGAAAGTTAGACCCAGGAAATCTTCAAGGTCAGAATACATATAATAGCCGCGGTTGGCATAGGATTCAGCAAACTGATGGTTGACCAGCTGAGTTCCTGCGGACTGGCCTTGCGAGGTCAACTCCTTGGCATCTTGGATAATGTACATAGTGACGGCAGTTTTGCCTCTTCCTGTCGCGTATTTCATATCAGGACTGACCGGGGACCCGGCTGGGAA
>JBBTQP010000032.1:0-6347 GCA_038065635.1 Patescibacteria group bacterium
TAGATTGCCACGCCCCTGCTGGGGCTCGCAATGACGGAAAAAAATGATAAAATTCTGATATGAAAAAGCCCCGCGACTTGCGTCGGGGGGCGTTGTGAGTAGCCGTCCTGCGATCAGGACGACTTGGACTTGGCGGCCATGAGGTCCTGCGCGAGGCGCCGGTTGGCGTTGTCGAGGGCGTCGATGAACGTCATCTCGACCAGTTCCGGCGACTTGCTCATCTCGAGCAGCGACTCGGTCGTGTACGTCGCGTGATCTCGGAACATGAGGTACGCGGCCATGACTTTCGTCCGGAGTTCCTCCGGATTGACCCAGACTCGCTCCGTGAGCATGAGCGAGAGTCCTCGCAGCACGTTGAGCGGGAGCTTGGCGAAGAAGTCCGCGTGGATCTTCGCCGCCTTGAGCTTCAGGATCAACCCGCTGCGCTCTTGGAGCTGTTCCGCCGCGTCTTCCTTTTCGCCGCCGTTGCCATTTTGCGAGCTTGGCGGCGCAGATGTCGGATGGTTGGCCTCCTGAGCTTGCGTCAGCTCAGGTGCCTCTACGCTTTTGGGGATTCGTCCTCCGTCTTGGGCGGGGCGGCCAAGCTGTCGAGCGCCACGTCCACATCCTCGTCGGATTCGGAGTTGACCGTCACCTCGGGCGACGGCTCGGTGTTCGAGACCGCCGCCGGCTCGGGCTTGTCCACGAACTCGTTGCGCTCGGCCATGGGCACGATCACGCCCGCGTAGATGTGGTCGAGCGGCACATACTTCACCAGCTCCTCGGGCGTCACCACTCCGAGCCACACCGCATCGTGCTCCTCGCGGGTCTTGGGGTTGGCATCGCGAACCGCGTTGATGGCGCGGTCGAGCAGCTCGTCGGGCAGATGCTCGAGGAGCGCCTTGTAGCCCACGCCAACGATTACGTGGGTCGGGGTGAGCAGGCCGGTCTTGAGGCCAACCTCCAGCACGAACCGCATGTGCTCGCGGTTCCTCGTGGTTTCCGCCTCGACCTTGGTCTCCACCCAGTACTCGCTACCGGTTTCGAAGGACCAGAGCGATTGGGTGTCCAGGTTGAGGACGCGGTCGTCCGGATCGAAGTTCTCGAGCGCGTTCTCGGGCAGGCACACCAGCTCGTCGAGCGCGATCTGCAACGAGACCGCTGCGTGCGCCGCATCCATCTTGAACGCGATTTTCGGGTGCATGTTCGTGCACGGTTCCAGGATCTTGGCGCGCAGATCCGGATCCAGCGATGCCATGATCACGGCGCATGAGAACGTGGCCGTCTTGCCGCTGACGTTGACGAAGTCGGTGCCCTCGCGAACACAGGTCTTGAGACTGTGCACGTGGACCTCGGAGAGGAACCGCTGCCATCCTTCGGGCAGCCTGGATTCGGTGATCTGTTCGCTCATCTTGCCTCCTTAGGCGCAGTGTTTGTTGCTCGGTGGTTTATGAAGAAAGTGAAGGTACAAACGTGGCGTGAGATTGGCAGAATATGCCCAAAATGTCAAGAGGATCCGCGTTTTCCTCGAATATATGAAAAAACCCGCATAACGTGGCAGTTACGCGGGAGTGGTGAGGGTCAGCGACCGTAGATGAACGAGTACGTCGTATCCGAGATTTCGTCCGGACCGGGCCTCGCGGAATCCGGGGGCCTTGTGGACCATAGACCGTAGACGACCTCGATCTTCGGGTTCACGACTTTTCCCCAAAGGATTTTCGGGATCCGCCGCACCACGGTAATAAGCGTGATCTTTTCCAGAATCACGTGGTCGATGGACGTTCCGGTCCCGCAGCTCTCGCGTATCTTGTCGAACAGGTCTTCCTGTTGCCATGAAAACAGGAGTTTGCGTAGCTCGCCAACCCCTATTCCGTCAACGACGTCGGTTTCCGTTATCAGGCCGTGTTTGAGAGCGGAGAATAGAATGACCGCGAGGTAATCGCTCTCTGCTCGAAGAATTTGCGGATCCACGCCTTTACGGATTCCGTGCCAGACGGGTCGTGCGGTTGCGAAAGACCACAACAGTCTGTGATCCAGGTATCTCGCGCATTGCTCCGGAGTCATGGTGTTCAAAACCTCCTCCGGCTTGATCATTCCTTGCGTAATGAGAAGGTGCAGAATGTCACCACACACCTCCACGGGCAAGTCGAAAGAGATCGGCTCGTCGTCGTAGCGAAGCTTGTGGAGAATGCACCCCCTAAGCGCGCTGCTTCCGGAAAGCGACCGCATCAAAGCGCGCGCAGTCAGGAATTCCTGGTCGAAGAGCAGCTTGGGATCGAGCAGTCCCTTTTCGTACCCTGCTGCAAGTATCTCCGCAATGAAAGCGCCGACTCCTTCCAGAGCCGACTGCCCACGGGAGCTTGGCGGTCCTCCCGATCGGTCATTTCTCTGCATCGTCGCTCCTTTTGGTTGGAGTGTGGGGTTGTGAAGAACGTGAAAGAAAGTTCAGAGCAGAGCATTACAAAAAAAACCGCTTTCGTCAAGATTAGCCCCTCCGCCCATCAGCCCTTTAGCCCCTCCGCCCTCCCTACGCTCCCAAACAACCTCATCTTTCTCATGGCTGTCTCTTTCATTAAAATAGTCGCCGGCTCGAGCAGCTTTCTCGGGTCTATAACTTTTGGAAAATCGTCGACCGCCTCTCTTACGCCAGCGGTAAACGCGAGCCGCAGATCGGTATCGATGTTTATTTTCGCCACACCGTTCCTGATCGCCGCTTTGATATCTTGATCAAGTACGCCGCGAGCTTCTCCGAGTTTCGCGCCGTGACGTTCCGCGAGTTGTTTGACATCCTCTCTCACGCCGGACGCGCCGTGGAGCACGATCGGGAGCGCGACGAGCTTGGCTATTCTTTTTAGTCGCTCGATATCCAAATGGGTTTCTCCAATAAACTTAAAAGCTCCGTGCGATGTCCCAATTGCAACGGCCAAAGAATCGCATCCTGTCTCCTTCGCAAATCGCGCCGCCTCTTCCGGATCCGTGAGCTTTGCGTCGCGTTCCTCAACGCTCACAAGGTCTTCGATTCCAGCGAGCGCGCCGATTTCCGCTTCCACGGATGCGCCTTTTGCGCGCGCGAGCTTGACTGCGGTTTTCGTGAGCGCGACGTTTTGTTTGTAGGGGAGCGAGGAGCCGTCCAACATTATCGAGGTGTAGCCGTTTGCAAGCGCGAGTTTTACGTAACGAATTTCCTTGCCGTGATCGAGATGCATGGCCACCGGAATTTTTCCTTTAGCCGCAACTCGAATCATGGCCGCGAGATATTCGATCCCTGCGTAATCTATGGCGCCTTCCGACGTCTGGATGATGACCGGCGATCGCATTTTCTCCGCCGCGGACATTACCGCTTTCAGAATCTCCAGATTGTTCACGTTAAACGCCGGAACCGCATAGCGTTTTGCGCGAGCCGGGACGAGGAGTTTTTTTGTGGTAACGAGCATATTTGTAGGTTTGTAGGGGCGTATCCTTGCGATCGCCCTATTTATTAGTACCTACTTTCGGCAACGTGTGTTCAATTATCGTTGGTTTGATGCGGGAGAATTTTTTTAGGACTTTTTGCATTTCATTTTTGGTAAGCAGTCCCTTTTGCGGACCGTAATGCTGGATTACGCTCCAGCTGTTGGCGGTTCCCCAACGAAGCGCTTCGTTCAGTGGCTCTCCGGAAAGAATCGCGGCGGTCATGCCTATCGCGAAACTGTCTCCGGCGCCGGTTTTTTCCAGAGGCGTCGCAGGGAAGATCGGTATGTGGTAATGACGCGTTCCGTTGTGGCATTCGGCGCCGTTTTTTCCATCCGTAATCACGACAATTTTTGCGCCAATGGCGGAGAATCGTTCCATCATACAAAGCGTGGTTCTGTCTCCGTCCGGTAAAAGGTGGTGCGCTTCGTCCAAATTGAGAATGAAAAGATCGCTGCGAGCTATCAGCCCACTGATTGCCTTAAGGCCGCTAAGAATATGAGTCGTACCGGGTTGGAAAGCGAAAAATGTTTTCGGACTCGCTTTCAAATGTTTGAGTACCGCGCGGTTGAACGACGCGTGCTTTTTCCCCATGGCCGTGTAGTAGATGCCACGAGCGCTTGAAAGCTTCGGGAGCATGTATTTTCGTGGCTGGAAATACACGAACTGCGTCCGCTCGCCAGAATAGTTCAAAATCGTGGCTTCGCTCGTCGGGTGCGTGGGATCCACTTGAAGATATTTGCAGCTGACTTTGTCACGCATTAATGCGTCGTGCGAATGTTCGCCGGCAAGGTCGTCACCGACCCAGCTTACAAGCGCGGATTTCAATCCCAATCGCGACGCGCCGACCGACGCGTTACTGGCATTTCCGGCGGCAGGAACCTTGATTACTTTTGAGACAGCGATTTTCTCCGCGTACTCGAAGCAAAGACGATTTCGTTCCTTGTCCAGAAGTACGCTCTCGCCGTCTTCCTTAATCATGTAGAAAACGTCACGAAGCGATTCGCCGATGGAAATAATGTCAAAGGACGGTTTTTTTGACATAAGACGTTAGCCGTTGAGGCGGTGAATGAGGTCGGCGATTTCTTGCAATAATTGTTGATTCCTCGCATTGAGTTCCGGATTCTCTTGAGCGTCTTTGTGTCCCGAACGTACGCGTTCCGCGTATATTCCTTCTACATGTTGCAATGCCTCTTTAGTTCCGGGAGGCACTGGTTTATTTAATCCCAACGCTTCTTGGGCGCCAATAAGCGCAAGCTGTCCTAGCTCTAATTTAGCAGTAGCAGCTTTTGAGGATTTTTTTTGTTCATCCGTGTATTGAGTCGTATCTTCCGGAGTCCATTCGCCGTTTAGAATAATGCCTCTCCTTGATGTCCAGGGGCGTGTAGCATCAAGATATTGTTTATTGAGCGCACTCGTTTCTGATCGCAGTTCAGAAAGGGCGGATTTTAGCACATTTCGGTCTCGTATTTTTTCCGGCGATTCTTTAGGTCGCTGTTTATCCGGAGCGCCTTCTTTTTTTGGTCTGTACAATCCTTCTTTTTTCGCGATGCTTCGAAGCATTTCAGATTGTTCCGGTGTTAGCTCCACCCTTTTTCCGGGGTTCGCGCCTTGCGTGAGATAGAACTCCTTTTCTTCATCTGTATACTTATCAAAATTCGGCGGGAGATCTTCACTGGGAATAATCCTCTTATCTAAGTCTTTTTTTGCCGGGGTAGTAGGCGTTTCCCCTTTTGGAAATTGAGCATTTCCCATGTTCCTCATTTTTGGACTTGGTGGAGCAGACATCATTGATTCTTTGAACATATTGAGTATTATTAGTTTTGATTACGTTTTAATGCTTTTACTGCCGCTTGCGCAATTGATTGCGCGCCCATTCCGAATTTTTCTACCAGCTCGTTCGGTTCTCCGGATTCGCCGAACACGTTCGGGACGCCGACGAATTCCATCGGTACGGGGAAAGTTTTGGCTAGAAATTCTGCGACCGCGCCGCCGAGTCCGCCGGTAATTTGATGTTCTTCGACCGTGACGACCGCTCCGCATTTTTTCGCGACGGAAAGAACGGTTTGTTCATCCAGCGGCTTGATGGTGTGCGAATTGAGAACGAGCGCGGATATTCCTTTTTTCTCCAATATCTCCGCGGCTTGCAGGGCTCGATGCACGAGCGGACCGCAGGCGATGATTGCAACGTCCGTTCCGTTTCGGAAAATCTCCGCCTTTCCTATCTTGAACGGAGTACGCGCAGTAGTAAAGACGGGGGATTTTTCGCGAGCTAAACGAAGGTAACAAGGACCTGTGGTTTTTGAGATCGCGATGGTGGCTTTTTCCGCCTCAATCGCGTCGCAAGGGGATATGATCGTGATGTTCGGGATCGGTCGTAAGATCGCGATGTCTTCGATCGCTTGATGCGTAGCTCCGTCAGGACCGACCGAAACTCCGGCGTGGCTGCCGATGATTTTTACGTTTACATCGTTCAGACAGATGTTGGTTCGCACCTGTTCCCACGCTCGTCCTGGGCAGAACATCGCGTAACTCGTGATGAATGGAATTTTACCGGCAAGCGCCATTCCGGCCCCGAGAGCGGCGAGGAGTTGTTCGTGAACTCCCATCTGAATGAACTGGTTCGGAAACTGTTTTTTGAAATCCAAGTTGCGCGTTGACTCTGTGAGATCCGCGCAAAGAACCACGATATTCGGATTCTTTTTCGCGGCTTTGCAAATGCCGGAACCATACCCGTCGCGTGTGGGTTTTTGAGGGATGTTCGGCGAGAATGGATTTTGGATTAGATAAGTTGTCATAGTTGTAATGTCATTGCGAGGAGTAGTAACGACGTGGCAATCTAGTAAGAGCGGAATCTCCTCTGATTAGATTGCCACGCCCCTGCTGGGGCTCGCAATGACGGAGGGGGATAGATTGCC
>JBBTQP010000033.1:0-4280 GCA_038065635.1 Patescibacteria group bacterium
CTCGCAATGACAGTTGATTAGATTGCCGCGTCGTTGCTACTCCTCGCAATGACAGTTGATTAGATTGCCGCGTCGCACGAGCCTCCTCGCAATGACACTGATGTATGAATTATTTACGAATTTTATTTTTCGGTGACGTTGTTGGAGCAATCGGACGTCAGGCGCTTGTTAAGGTTCTTCCGGAATTGAAAAAGAAATTCAATCCCGACCTCACGATCGCAAATGCAGAAAATCTGGCGCACGGATCGGGCGTAACCGAACAAACGCTTAACGAGCTTATTCGCGCCGGAGTGGACGTATTTACCGGAGGAAATCACTCATGGAGCAACCCTCTCGGCGTTCCGATCTACACGGATCCTTCATGGACAAATCGAATTATCGTGCCAACAAATTTCGGAGGAGCTCAAGGCGGTAATAATTGGATCGTGCGAAACGTGAATGGGACGAACGTTCTCATTACAAACTTGATGGGCCAGCTTTTTTCACACTCGGAAACTCGCTCCCCCTTCACGGAACTTGATTCCATATTGAATCATGAACGTGTTCGTGATACTCGCGTTCGCGTCGTAGACCTCCATGCTGAAGCCACGGCGGAGAAAGAAGCGTTCGGACATTATGCGGACGGGAGAGTTAGCGCGGTTCTGGGAACCCACACCCACGTGGCAACCGCTGACGCAAAAATCCTAAACAACGGAACCGGATACGTCACGGATATCGGTCGTTGCGGCTCGTACGATTCCGTTGTCGGTTTTGAAAAAAAGGCCGCAATTAAGCGCTTTTTATCAGGAATTAACGGTGGTTACGAACTTGAAAAAACAGGAACCGCGGAAATTAACGGCGTTTGCTTGACGGTTGATTCCGCGACCGGAAAGGCGGTCTCCCTTGACCAAATCAGAGAAATTGTTGCTATTTAAGCCCAGTGGAGTTACCCTAACTACACAATCAATTCACCCTTTACCCAACTTTATAGACTTTACGGACTTTATAGACTTTACTAATACTCTTAACTCACTCATATGAACAAAGCAGAACTTATCAACGTCATATCCGAAAAAATCGGCGTGACGAAAAAGCAAGCCGAAGACATGGTGGAGTGTCTCGTTGATACCGTGACGACAACACTGCAAAAAGGCGACGAGGTCACGATTGCCGGATTCGGAGCTTTTTCAGCAAAGCAACGCGCCGGAAGAACAGGCGTAAATCCGCAAAACCCAACGGAAAAAATCCAGATCCCAGCCGTGACAGTACCGAAATTCAAGGCAGGTAAAGGATTGAAGGACGCGCTCAAAGCAGTGCATGCGCCAAGCGCGCCGACGGTGTAAAAAAAATAGAAATGGCCAAAAACCGCTCCGACGAAACTCGGAGCGGTTTTGTTTTTGTGATATTCTTACCCCATGCCGCCAATCACATCGCTTCTTTCTAGACTTTTTGCGAAGGCCGTGGAATCTTCCGCGTCCGATATTCACTTGCATACAGATGAAAGCCCGATTTTCCGCATACAAGGGAATTTAAAGTCGCTGGCAAACGAAGAAGTTATCCAAGAAAAAGTTCTTTTAGGCGAAATCAAAAAGATTCTTTCGGAAAGCAAGTACGCGTCATTCGAATCACGTAATGACATAGACGCGTCCGTAGAACTTCCGGATAAAAACCGGTTCCGCATAAACGTATATTGGGCAAAAGGCAAACCCGGACTTGCCGGGAGATTGATCCCTTCCATCATCCCGACAATGGAAGCGCTAGAAGCGCCGGAAGCTGCGGACGATTTCGTAACAATGACGCAAGGGCTGGTTCTTATTGCCGGTCCGACCGGTGCCGGTAAATCCACGCTGCTCGCCAGCATGATCGAATACATAAACCAGCACCGCGTGGAACACATTGTGACTTTGGAAGATCCGATCGAGTTCGTTTACGAATCGAAAAAAAGTCTCGTGACTCAACGCGAGCTAGGAATGGATTTTCAAGATTTCGCCGACGGTCTCAAACACGTTTTCCGACAGGATCCGGACATCGTACTTGTCGGGGAAATGCGCGATCCGGAAACAATGTCGCTGGCATTGACGCTCGCTGAAACAGGCCACCTCGTCTTTGCCACGCTTCACACCAACGGCGCCGCGCAAACCGTTGAACGCATCATCGATGCTTTCCCGGGGGCACAGCAACAACAAATCAGACTTCAGCTTTCTATGATGTTACGCGGCGTAATATCTCAGCTCTTGCTCCCGGGGCTAAAAGGAAAACTCATTCCAGTGCACGAAGTTCTCATAAACACGCACGCAATCTCCAATCTAATTCGCGAAGGACGAACCGAACAATTGCAAAATACGATTTTCACGTCAAAAGACGAAAAAATGGTAGACCTGGATCAGGAATTGCAGTGGCTGGTCAAGGAAAAACTACTTTCCCCCGACATCGCGCGCATTCACTCCCATAATCCGAAACAGTTTTAATTCCATAAATTACTTTTACAGAAAAATGATCCGATCGGATCATTTTTCTGTAAAACAGAGATTCATTATTCTTCCGCGACAAACGATTCGATCTCTTCCATGACTTCGGAGAGCTGAACGCGTCGCGCGTCTTTGGCGTTTCGCGCTTTCCATTCAACCGCATCCTCTTTTAGAGTTTTTTCTGAAATCAAGATACGTAAGGGTATTCCCAGCAAGTCGGCATCCGCGAGTTTTTCCCCGGCTGACGCGTAGCGATCATCCCAGATAACCTCAAGCCCTTCTTTTTTAAGATCCGTATAGAGACCTTCTGCCGTCTCGTAAATACGCGTCTGCACATCCGCATCTTTTGATGAAAGTGCGACGAGATGAATTTGTGCCGGCGCAACGGATTTAGGCCAGATGATTCCGCGCTCGTCATTCGACGCCTCAACGATTGCTCCTACAACGCGCGTAGTTCCGATTCCGTAACAACCCATATATAACGGCTGTTCTTTTCCTTCCGGAGACTTGATTTTGAAATCGAAAGCTTCGGTGAATTTTTGTCCTAAATCGAAAATGTTTCCAATCTCGATTCCTTCGTTGATCTCCAAAGTCGCGCCGCACTGCGGACAGTCGTCGCCTTTTTCCTTTGTCGCGATCTCGAGATTTTGTGCAAACGAACAAGAAGGACAACAAAGAAGAGTGTCTTCGCCTGCCGGAGTTACGAGGTGAAATTCATGCGAAAACTTTTTCGTAAAATCGCCGCCGGACGCTTCGGTCATTTTCGCATCAAGACCGCATCGCTTGAATATCCTGAAATACGCTTCCATCGCCTTCGCGTAATACTCCTCAAAATCTTCCTGCGTCAGGTGAAAAGAATACAAATCCTTCATCCCAAATTCTCGTCCACGCAAAATCCCGCTCTTGGCGCGAAGCTCATCGCGAAACTTTGATTGGATTTGATAGACGGCGACAGGCAAATCTTTATACGAGGTTACAAAATGACGCACCAATGGCGTTACGATTTCCTCGTGAGTCGGACCGAGGGCGTATTCCTTTTTCGTCTGGCTTTTGATCTTAAACAAAACGTCAAACTTGTCCCATCTGTCAGTCGTAATCCACGGTTCTTTCGGCTGAAGCGCCGGCATCATGATTTCCTGCGCGCCAAGAGCGTCCATCTCTTGCCGAATTATTTCTTGAACTTTGCGAAGCACGGAAAGACCAAGTGGGAGCCATGTGTAAACCCCCGCCATTTCCTGGTGGACGAACCCTCCTTGTACCAGAAGTTTGGCGTTTGCCGATTCCGCGTCATGCGGCGCTTCTTTCGAGGTTTTGGTGAACAATCGTGACATTCTCATATTGCGCTAAATCGTAGCGGAAAAGCGATAAAAAGAAAAACCCGGCGAGTGCCGAGTGAGAAAAGGTGCGGGCAGGCTCACGCCTGTTGCGTGGGACTCGTGTCCTTGCTCTTCCGAAAGAGAACCGGCTTCTGACCGCGAAGCGTGAAGCGGCGGTAGCAGGCCTGACAGATCTGCATTTCGTTGATGGGGTTGTGAGTCGCGATCACAGTCCCGCACATCTTGCCATTGTCCTTCAGACCTAGACACTTCTCGCCTGCATACTTGCCCATGAACTTCTTCCTTCCGTCTGATGCAGAATCACCGAGTGAGTCGGCACGAAGCGCTTGCGCTGCGCTCCAACCGACATTGGACCGTTCGATCATCATTCCCTCCGGCTATGTGTTTGTAAGCGCAATAAAGAAAGAACGTTACGGCTGGAGAATATGGGAAATTAAGGCGTCATGTCAAGAGAGAGGACAATAAAACGCCCGGCAAGGGCGTTATATTGTTGGTG
>JBBTQP010000034.1:0-7315 GCA_038065635.1 Patescibacteria group bacterium
GTCAATCTCATTAACGCGCAGATTCAACTTAACAGCGTGTTTAATCTAATCATAAACAAGTAATATGAAACCGACGACCCTCCTCGGCACAACCGCTATTTCACTATTCGCGTTGCTTGGCGCCGGTTGCGTAAATGCTCCGTCTCCAAAAGTTCAGGAAGAAAGACAGGCGGTAGAAAATCCGGCTCCAAACGCCGAAGAAAAATTTAAAGACGTGGAAGAAACGGGAGCGACCTCAACTAATACTGAAAAAGATGAAAACGAAGACGTGTCTGAAAAAAACGATACCGGTCTTACTCAAAAAGATCTTGACTCCTTGAAATCCGACCTTCAATCCATGCAGGCTGACGACGTTTCGGGACTTTCAAATTAATTCACCAAACGTTGACCTCGCGCTTTAATTACTTTAGAATCGCTCTACGCTAAAAAGAGCGATTCCAAGGGCCCTTAGCTTAGTTGGTAGAGCGCCGCGTTTGCAACGCGGAGGTCATCGGTTCGAATCCGATAGGGTCCACCATAATAAAAACTCCCGATTAACGGGAGTTTTTATGTGTAATTTTCCCAGCTAAAAGTCCACTGCATCTTTGGCAATTTTCTTTCTCTCGTTTTTGTTCTGTTCTTGGTATTCCTGTCGGGGTTTGTCGCAATTCACAGCTCCAATGGCAAGTACCCCATTTTTTTACCACTTTTACCCGTTCCAAGTCGTAATACAGATGTTCTTATTGCATTTTTCGTTGATATCTAGTAACATGAGAATACATATTTCAACTTAGATAAAATAAGCAAAACTATGGCTAACAAAGCACAGCAAAATAACAAATTTATAGCAGGTACTCACAAGAAGCACTCCTGGGGTAAGGATTATGAATACCAGAGTTTTTTGCCGTCTCCGGTTAATCGTCCGTATGAATGGCAAGACAAAAGAATTCCAGTTCTCCTTGAGGAGGCGATCAGACTTGTCGGAGAATTGAATGCTTATTCCATCCTTGTGCCGGATGTAGATTTTTTCATTCAAATGCACGTGCGCAATGAAGCGGTAAAATCCAGTCGTATTGAAGGAACTCGCACTGGTATGGATGAAGCTGTTTTGCCGGAAGAAGAAATCTCTCCGGAAAAAAGAGATGACTGGATCGAGGTGCAAAATTATATTACCGCAATGAATAAGAGTATTGACCGATTGAATGAGCTCCCTATCTCTATGAGGCTTCTGCAGGAAGCTCACAAGATTTTATTGTCTGGCGTTCGCGGTGAACACAAACAACCGGGAGAAGTTCGCACCGCGCAAAACTGGATTGGCGGTACAAGCATTCAGACAGCCGCTTTTATTCCGCCACATCCCGAAGATATGCATGAGGATTTAAAGGACCTTGAGTTCTTTTGGCATAACAAAGGATTGAATATGCCCCACTTGATCAAAATGGCCATTTCCCATTATCAGTTTGAGACAATTCACCCGTTTAATGACGGCAACGGGAGAATTGGCCGAATGCTTATTGGGCTTCATCTCATCGAGCTTGGCATTTTGCGAAAGCCTACACTGTATCTCTCGGACTTCTTTGAAAGAAACAAGAGTGCGTATTATGATGCGCTTACTTTTGTGCGAGAGAGGAATGACCTGGATCAATGGATAGTCTTTTTCCTCTCTGCAGTTATTGAGACGGCCAAAAAAGGTAAGGATACGTTAGAGAAAATTATCGATCTGCGCGCTCGCTACGAGAAACAAATTATGGAGCTCGGACGCCGAGCAAAACTGGCTCATAAACTTTTATTACAGTTATTTTCCATGCCTGCTTTTAAAGTTTCTGATGCTTCAAAATATCTTAATGCTTCAAACACAGCGACCAACACCCTTGTCGGCGAAATGGAGCGTGTCGGTATTCTTAAGGAGATTACCGGTTTTTCCCGTAACCGGATTTTCGTTTTGCACGAATATCTGGAACTTTTCAAGAGATAAGGTGTGTCATCGTTACCTTAATCTTATATGCCAACACCTCCCCCATCCAACGCTAAACGTCTTCATCACGGTCCGATTGTGGATCTTTGGCAGTGGGAACAGGAAATGTTTGACGGTACAACGGAGATATTTGAGTGCGTAACCAGGCAGGACACGGTGGCTGTCATTCCTTTTATCAATCCTGACACGGTTTTACTAACAAAACAGAGCCAGCCTCATCGAGAACCTTTTTTTGATTTTCCGGGAGGGCGCGTTGATAAAGGAGAAACTCATCTCGACGCTGCTAAACGTGAACTGGAAGAAGAAACGGGAAGCAGGGCTGAACACTGGATGGAGTGGCATAACCTGAATAACAACGGTATGAACCGTTTCGATGAATCGCTATTTATCGCAACAGGGCTTCATGATGGAAGCGGTGCGCATTTTGACGCAGGCGAAAAAATCGAACTAATTCCGACGCCTTGGGCTAACCTAAAAAACATGTGTCTCAAAAGAAAGCTTCGCCAACCGAACATAATGCTCGCTATTCTCGCCATGCATCTTGATCCGGAAATCAACGCCCGCTTAAAAGCTTTTTTCAAGGGTTGAACTGCGTCAACAAGCTCGCTACACTCCAACCTATGCGAAGAGCTACAGGCATTCTTATCGGCATTCTTCTTGGCGCTTTGGCTTCAGGTCTTGGTGTGGGATATTTTTTTTATAAAGCGAACACAGATCGCGCGGCACTCTCTGAAAAACTTACGGAAACTGCGCGAAACGCCCAACAGGCGCGTGAACAAAATCAGCATGTAATCGAGGAGGCGAACAAAAAACTCCTCGCCGCAAACGTAGAAGTGGCAAAGGCGCAAAATGCCATCAAATCACTCGAAGAAGAAAGATCATTGCTGACGGAAGCTGTGCCGATCTCGTCACCATCTCGCAAAACTTCATCGTGGTCAACCGTGGTTACGATACCATTTCGCTTATCATTCAAAATTCCTTCCGGAAATACTGTTCTCACTAATGACGACCAAGCTCTAATTGTCACAAGCCAAAACCAAATGGACGGTTCTGACGCGCGCTGGCTCTCATTGACTCAATATAATCCTGCGTTGGAACAGGAATTGCTGGCATCGCTCACCACGTCGACCGCCGTTTCATATCTGGTCGATGGGCGGCTGTTGACCGGCTATACGGGGACAATGCTTTCTCAAAAAGAAACCATTCTCCTGCTTCGAATATATCGTAACGGGCATGTAAGTAATTTATTGTGGGCAAAAAATACCGATTCAAAAAACAACGTCCTTCTTGATATTATATCGACAATGCAATTTGCGGATTGATGATCGTCTTACGATATACTTGCCTTAATTAGGCATTGACCGTATCCTTCGTTTCTAATTCAAAGAAAAATAATTATGGAAATGAAATGCTCTTCGTGCGATGCCATGATGAAAGAAGGCGAAACGCACTGCGATAAGTGCAAAGTGACAATGACGTGCTCCGGCGAGGTATGTGACTGCAAATGCGGAAACAGCGTGGGTGCCACTGAAATAAAATGCGACGGATGTCTCGGAGGCGCAACGGAATAACCGCCAGCAACAAAACGTCCCGATAAACATCGTGGCGTTTTTTTTATTTTGTTGTTTGCATGCACAAAAAATTACTTGACACATATAATGTGTGCTATACTTCCTTCATGCTCGCAGAGCGTATGATAAATACAGCTCTCGACATCGACCCCGAAAGCTTTCGGGGCGAACTAAAAAGAAAGGGGGATGATTTTCATGGCAAAAAAGAAAGCAAAGAAAAAGGCCGCTCCTAAAAAGAAAAAGGCCGCCAAGAAAAAGAAGCGTTAAACACGCGACTTAGTCCTTGGATCCAAGGAGGAAGCAACCTGACAAGCGTCGGGTTGTTTTTATTAATTTCCACCCCCCCATGGGACAAGGGGAAAATTAGTGGTTTCTATTTTCTTATAGAATCCCTTCTAACTCCCCATTGTCCCAATGGGATGGATTTGATAATGAAGACTTAAAACAAGCCTTTTTGCTCGATTATTTGATGTTTTGCTCTTGGTCTAATCACTCCGTACTCTCCGTCGTAGCCGGGCTTAACATCCACATCTCCTTTGCGTACCGCGATAATAGCCGAAGCTATTTCCGGCGTACTCACGTCTGCAATTTCAGATTCCGAAAGATCCAAAAGTATTCCAAACTCCGTTCGGCCATCTGCGATCAGTCGTTCAATTTCTTTCTGAACTTTTTTGCTCTTCGATGAAACGCCGAGAGTCGCTCCGATGATTTCAGCAAGCGGAACGATGGATCGAAACGGGACAGCGCTCGCAGGACGCGGCGGATTTTGCGGACGATCAGCTAAATCTAAAACGCGATGAAGTACTCCAATCGTTAAAAGTTTTCCACAGGTAGAACAAATTCCTTTTTTCTTTTTCGTTTCTTCCGGGTCGCACCAAAATTTGCAATCACGATGTCCATCCGCGTGATATTTTCCTTCTTCCGGAAAAAATTCAATCGTCTCAATAAATTTTTTCGTATCGTGTTCTACGAGAATGCGACGCAATTCCGCGCATGATGGTTTGTCCATCTCAAATACGTTGGCTTCGCGTCCGAGATTGTTAAGAGAGTGCGCGTCCGAATTTGAAACAAGAAAAACTTTATCCAAAGCGGATAATCTCCAATTCATGGAAGGATCCGACGAAAGACCGGTTTCGATTGCGCAAATATGACCGCTCAAGTCTCCAAAACATTCCTCGATGGAATCGAACCCTGATTGAGAACCGAAGATCGCAAACCACGGAGTCCACGCGTGCGCCGGAATAAGCAACATCTCCGGATCCGCTTCCAGCGCCATCTTCAGCAATTCCTCTGAATCAATGCCTACGATCGGCCTTCCATCGCTTTTGAGATTGCATCCGCGATTGGTAAGTGCCTCAATAAGACGATCCAATGCTGAAATAGTTGGGAATAACAGCACATGATGGACTCTACGTGTCTTTCCATGACGTTTATAAATACAGGAAATTTCTGTCGAAATGACGAATGCCGTGGGAGATGAACCGTCTCTGAGATATAACGCGCCATCCCGCATTTCAAGCAGATTTCCAATATCTTGACGCCAAGAGGGATGGAGCGCGTCGGACGTTCCGACAAAACCTATACCTTTTCTCTCACAAGCTCGCGCGATATTCGGAAGCGTGAGTTCTTTTGAACAAGAACGCGACCATTTCGAATGCAGATGTAGGTCTGTAATAAGTTTCATGGAGACATGATATGTTAAAATTAACTAAAAAGAAACGGCATATCGAACCATCGTTTCGACATGCCGTTCCTTCAGAACTGGCGCTCAAGCATGGTGAGAGCCAAAATCTGATTCTTCTTTTGTTTTTGTTTCTTTTTTTCCTCCTTTTGTAAGAGGTATATACATAATAGCTATTTTTTCACTATTTGAAAAATTTGGCTCTACAGAGCGGATATTTCGATCAGAATCAACGCTTTCAACGTGTGGACAAACTGTTTATAATTGAAAATCTGCTCCAATGATAATCAAAATGTCTCCTTTAACGCCGCTTTCCTGAACCGGTAAATCAACGACTTCTACTTTCATAACTTCTTGGATTGCTCTTACTGTCGCATCTGAAACACTACCAACAACCTCGCTAATTGTAGTTGTCGCATAACCCTTTCTAGATGCATCCCGCGGTTTAAGGATCGTTTCGATGCCTGCGGCTTTTAATTTCTCGGCTAATTTACCGGCTAAACCTGGCGTTCTTGTTCCGTTTCGGATCTCTATCGTCACTTTCTCTGCCTGTTCCGTTCCTGACGGCGTAGAGGACGTTTCGACGCTATTCTCAACCTGTGCCTGAGATCCACCGGCAACAGCTGAAAGAAGCTGAATAGGCAAAACCGCTAGTATTCTATCCAACGATTCGCTATAAAGAACCGCCTTGTCGGTCCAGACAAGTAGACGGTCCCCGACTTGCGCCTGATCATAAAAAAACGGATTGCTCTTCTTCAGGGCCTCCGGATCCTGAACAGTTGCGATCGTCGGTTTCTCGTCGCTCTTCACGATTATATGTCTCGATACTTTCGCGACAAGCGCGTCAGGAGTGGATACGGACGTTTCCTGCCTCTGCCGTAACGCCGCTTTGCCCAAAAAGGCAAGGGCGATAATTAAAATCGCGACGATACCAATAGCTAACGGCGAAGAAATCTTCCTCGCTCGTTTATTGGTTTTTGCCGCCGAAACTTTTTCATTTTTTCTAATCATATAAAAATAGTATAACATAGAAAAACCCCCGTGTTGTGCACAGGAGTTTTTTTTGTTTTTGTTTCTGCCCCGAAAGCGTTCGGAGAGTCTTTTTTTGCGTCAACGTCGTCGAATGAGTGGGTGGGAAGAAAAAGTGCGCGGCGAATTGACTAATATAAGTGTAACCTACATCCCACTAATGCATTAATCTTCGCTGTGTTAAGCGAGAAAATTGAATATCCATCGTTGTGGATAAACTGCGGATCAGGTACCAGGTACGTACCTGGTACCTATTATTTCTTCTTATATTCGCTTATCGCCTTCGCTACTTTTCCGTCTTCTTTTAGTTTTTCCACAAACAACACGTTGGATCGTTCGATTTCCATCCTGTCTTCCGGAGAATGAAGTTCGCTTCCGAGTTTCAACAGTGACATTTCCGACGGATTGGCGACATCCCCTTGCGATCCCGACTTGCTCTGAAGATAGTAAATTCCTGTCATGACGATCTGACGTTCGTTTTCCTCGGCCATGGATCCGAAATATGCCTGACCGTTTGTCAAAAAAACAGCATACATTCCATCTCGTGAAGAGTTTGTTGATTGGCTATACAGTCGACTATTTATTACCGGTGACAAAGCATTGGAGATTAGAAATGCCAAAGTTAGCGTGACTAGAAGAAAAAAGTTCTTTTTTAGGAGTTCTTTCATAGATTTTATGGTTGTGTCTCGATCATTTGTGAGCTTGTCGCTAGTGGTGGTTGTGAATCTACCGGGGCTATCAATGTCGCGGCCAGCACTATGTCGCGTTTGGACGAGTACAAAACTGCTTTATCTTTCCATAGTAATAGTGTATCTCCATTTTGCACGTCCTTGTAAAAAGCAGGGTTACTTTGGCGTAATTCGTCTGCATTATCAAGCGTCGTGATGATCGGCGCCGGCTCTCTTGTTATCAGAATATGTTTTGAAACACGATCGAGCAGTGTCAGTGAGCCATTCGCTTTGAAAAACGTTTGCGATATTTTGAGTGCCACGGCGCTCACAACGATGGCAACTAACACAAGAACTGTAAATGTCGAGGATTTACTGAACATACCCAATCGAGTATATCACGCCTTTGCTT
>JBBTQP010000034.1:7415-9228 GCA_038065635.1 Patescibacteria group bacterium
GTAAATGTCGAGGATTTACTGAACATACCCAATCGAGTATATCACGCCTTTGCTTTATTGAGCCGGAACAGGAGCCGATTCCATTGCCGGAGCTGATTCTGGAGCGGGAGCCGGTTCTGGAGCTGGTGCGGTCTCTAAAGTCGGTTCAGCGAGGGCTTGTTCCGGCGTGGGTTCCGTTGCCGGAGCTGGCTCTGGAACGGGGTTTGCTACAGGAGCAGGAGCAGGAGCAGGAGCAGGAGCAGGAGCAGGAGCAGGAGCAGGAGCCGGTGCTGGCTCTGGCGCAGGGACTACTATAACCGGCTCGGATAATTTCGGATTTTCTTCGACTATAAGCTCGATCGTGCTGGTCGTTCCGTCGCTCACCGTCATTTCAAGATCCTCTCCCGCAACCGCGCGCCAGTTAAATATCTTGTTGCTTGATTGAGAAGCGGAAAGCTGAATAGTGAATCCCCTATCCGTGGTATCGGCTACTCGATACATGGAATCAACGAAGTCCGACGGTGACACTGTTACGATCGGCTGTTCGATATACGGGGTCTTGAATTTCACGCGGACTTGCGTGGCTCCGGACAAAATCTTGGCTTGACCGGCCGTGTCGCGTCCCACGTAGAACTGGCCTTTCACGATGATGTCGCCTTCGAACGTAGTTGAAGCGGCGACTGGAGCTACAGCTGGCTGGAGCGACAACGTGTTGACCGTGTTTTGTAGGAATGACAGCGTCGAAGAAACACTCAATATGAGGCCTTGCTGTTCCTTGATCGCGCCAACGGTTGCGGCGATAAGGGCGAATGAGTCGAGACTTCGTGGCGTCACTCCGTCGCGTTCATAAGCCGCAAACTTCGGATCCACCGCCGCGACTTCTTCCGCGATCAAACCCAACTTCACGATGTCATCCAGATTGTTATATTCGAACGTTACCGGATTAAGTTGCATAATTTCCGCCAGGCCGATAGTGGATGTCGCGATGTCGTGCTTGAAACGCGCGGATGAAACCGTGCAAGTACCAGTGCTGTCGAAACGCAGGGTTCCGGTTGTAGAGATACACACGGCATCGTCGCCGGAAGTTGCAGTCGCCATATTGCGGATATTCACATCGCCGCCGATATACGCGGTTCCGGAAGCGTAGATATTCTTCCATGACAACGCGCTGGCTCCGAAATCAATGGAATTATTTGACGTTACCCGCAAATTGCCGCCGAAAATCGACGTGCCGCTTATGGTTATGTTCGTCGTCGTTGCGTTGGTAAACGCGGCGCTTGTGCTGAAGAGATTGGTTGAAGTGGCGTTCGTGCTTGTCGTATTCGTAAATATGCTATTTGCAACATCCAGTCTTCCGGTGGTCCCTACATCATCAAGCGTCATGAGAATGTTTCCTCCTATATCTCCAAAGCGGAGTGCGGTGCCGGAAATTGTAATGTGCCTGTCATTCGTGTCTGAATCGGTAAAGAAGATTCCATCTCCCCAACTGCCTTGAATTTCAATCGCAACGTCATCAGGCGCAGCTGCTCCGACAGCAGTTTCAATAACTAAAGCCCTAAACGGATCCGCATCCCCACTATTCGAGGTCATTTTTATCCGAATACCGGCATTATCATCTGTAGCGTCTGCATCATCGCCTTGAATAAACGAGACCTGCAAACCATCTGCGGAGTTAACAGTAGCTCCATTTGAAGCGATCGTGAATAGATCGTTATTCAACGGTCTTGCAACCGTTGAAGAAACCGTGGCTACGTTTGCGAAGAAATTCGTGGTCGTCGCATTCGTGCTCGTCACATTCCCAAACACACCGTTATACCGGAGGGAATTTGATCCT
>JBBTQP010000035.1:0-7457 GCA_038065635.1 Patescibacteria group bacterium
CGGAAAAGGGGAGATTGGAAGACGGCTTGAAGCATGAGGCGGATGTAGTCGCGAAACCAAAGACGCGAAAGCGGATTTTGAGGAGACGTTGAAATTAATGAAGGAAGGTGTCGCTCTCATCTATCAAGGAACGCTAACTGACGGAGACTGGACCGGACGTCCAGATTTGCTTGAACGGCACGATGGAGAATCCGCTCTTGGAAGTTGGCATTACGTTCCGGTTGACGTGAAATCAAGCCACGAACTTCAGAAATATCAGAAACTCCAATTGACGTTTTACTCGAAACTTCTCGAACGGATTCAGGGTCGTTTTCCAGCGCGTCCCGCTATCTTAAACATAGACGGAGATCGAATGGAATTCGAAGCCGCGGACATGCTGCGGGAATTTGAAGAAACCGTCGTGGAACTTGATAGAATCCGCGCAGGCGAGCGTCCGGATCCTGTTTTGCGGAAAGATTGTTTTGATACCGGTCCGTGGGGAGCGGCTTGTGAGCGCTTCGCTAGATCTCAAAATGACATCGCTTTGCTATATAACGTTGACGTGCGAAAACTTCGCGCTCTTCGTAGCGTTGGCGTGAGGACTCTTGAAGACGCGGCGGAGATGGATCCGTTCGCCATGGAAGGATCCGCGCCGGGGTTACGGCTTCACGGTCTCGAGGTCTGCAAACTGCAGGCGAAGTCTCTTCTGCATAATCAAGTGACAGTGCGCGAACCCGTCACTTTACCGTCCGATGGATTAGAGATTCACTTCGATATCGAAAGCGACCTTCCGAACGACGTGGATTATCTCTACGGATTTTTGATTCGCGAATCAACCGGTGATCGCTATCGGTCCTTTGTCGCCGAATCCTTGGAAGGAGAAGGGGACATGTGGCGTAGTTTTTTAGAATGGATAGAGACACTGCCGGAAATTTTCACTGTTTATCATTTTGGGATTTACGAAAAAACGCGGCTATCTGTTTTGGAAAAACGGTACAGCGGCAGTCCGGCTCTCGAACGTTTCCGCAGAGCAATGGTGGATTTGCGTCAGGTTACGGCATCGAGCATCGTTTTTCCTATTTATTTTTACGGTTTGAAAACCGTAGCGCCGTTTTTGGGATTTTCATGGAAAGGAACGGTCAAAGGAGGAAGTCAGTCGATCGATGTTTTCGAAAGATTTTTGGAGACGAAAGATCGCGCTCTCTTGGAAGGGATCATCGCGTATAACGAAGAAGACGTTCGTGCAACTGCGGTTCTCAAAGACTGGCTTGTGAAATATGCGACGAATCGATGCATGTATGAGAGGCCTTATCCGTGGAGTAAATAAGAGAAGAAGTTCGTAGAGGGTTTTATCTTTTTGTCATTGCGTAGCTAATAGACTAAAAAGGTGTGGCAATCTTACCTCCTGTCATTGCGAGCTCCAGCAGGAGCGTGGTAATCAAATAGAAGAAAAGTATTACTCATATTTAGATTGCCGCGTCGTCGCTACTCCTCGCAATGACGTTATTGAAGACCTGGTTTGGTTATTTCCGTCTTATCGTGCTTGATTGCGATGCAAGCGATTGCTGCAAGTATCGCGGTAATGGGGACGGTAAAAACGAGGCCTATCGTCCCTGAAAGAGATCTTACGATTTCATCCGACACAACGTCAAAATTAAGGAACTTCAACCAAGAGCCGCCGTATTGAGTGTAAAGAAGCAACGTCGAGAGAGAGGCGCCTACATAAGCGAAAATCAAAGTGTTAGCCAGCGCGCTCATGTGGTCGCGGCCGATTATCATTCCGGAACGGAACAAAGTTTTTGTAGATGATTGCGGATTCGCGCGTTTGACCTCCAAAACCCCGGACGCGATTGAGACTGCAACGTCTTCCACCACTCCCATCGCCGCGATTATGATTCCGGAAAATAACAGACCTTGCGGATTCAGAAGCGAGTTTTTTTCAAAAAACATCCGGTCCTCTTCAGTGGAAAGCCCGCTTAAATGAGCCCAATCCCCGAAGATTTTTGAGATTATGTAAGCCACGATAACGCCGCCAATCGTACCGATAATCGTAACCAACGCTTTTTTATTCCATCCCATCGAAAGAACCGATGAGATTGTCGCTAGAACTGCCGCGAGAAATATGGCGACAGGAACCGGATTGACGCCGCGCAAGAATGACGGAATGAGAATCCAGCCGATGAGCGCGATTGAAAGAAGAATGGAGAATGCCGTTTTAACGCCTTGCCAGCCGGCGAGCAGGATCAGCGTAAGAACAAAGAGCGCGACGAGCCACAACATTGCGCCGAGGCGATCGAATCCTTCAAGATATGCGATGAATTCTCCGTTGTTCGGATCTTGTTGCAAGAGTATAACTACGCGATCACCAGGACGAGGTTCGAGTTGGTAAGGATTGGAGATCACGTCGCTTGAGAGCGTTTTTGTTTGACCGCGAAGCGCGCCGGAAAGAAATTCAATCGTGTAAGTTTTCTTTTGCAGTCCTCCGTTCGGTATTTCTTCTTTCAACGTTCCAACCTCACGAACAATCGCGCGCTCGTACTTGTCATCCACCGAATAATTCAAAGCCGGCTGTTTTGCCGATTCGTTCGTATTTTCCGTGGCGGCGGTTGTCGTCACATTCTCGGCGGATGCAGGGCGAATGAAAACAAGCGCCAGTAACAGCAGGATGACCGCATTTCTTACAAATGAGCGTGAAAAGGATGCGGCGGTTATCATAGTCCGCATACTGTATCCTCCGACCCTTGCTATTTCAAGTGGCAATTGATATCTTTTACAAGCTTAATCTTCATTCTCCCACATAAGATAAGTGGGAATTAGATTGGATTGTTTGATTCCTGCGTCGGGCTATAGCGCAGTTGGTAGCGTGCATCGTTCGGGACGATGAGGCCGTGGGTTCGAATCCCACTAGCCCGACATAGGAATGAAAAAGGTAAAAGAAAGCGCGTCACACTTTCTTTGATATCCTCACGCCCCTCATTCCAAAAATTGCCAAACCGACGATCAGTATTTTTAAAATGTAATGACCGTTCAGATCCAAAAAGTTTTTCGTCATTGGCGTGATTCTTCCAATTAGTAAATGAACCAAGATACTGATCGGCAAGGTCAGGAACAGCCAGTTTCGTTTTGGTATGTCGATTCTGATTTTATGGAAAAGTTTCGATAAAAGGGGAGACAAAAGGTAAATCCCAAGGAACGATACCGCAAAATCAAAGACGGCATATCCGGCTATCCGAAACTGTCTAAGATTGTCGATTGAGATCATATGTTAAGAATTATGATACCCGTAGGCGGCTTTCTTGACCATCCTCGTCATTTTTCATATCATAGCTAACATTGTTTGAATCTCCGTGTTCAAAAAGGCGCTTTACGCGCTTTTCGAATCCGGTGAATACGAAAATATGACCACACCAATTCTCCAACATCTAGCAATAATCATGGACGGAAACCGCCGCTGGGCAAAAGAGCGCGGCAAATTGCCTATGCAGGGGCATCAGGCGGGATATGAATTGCTGAAACCATTGGGGGATTGGTGTTTGGGGCGCGGCATCAAGGTGCTGACCGTATTCGCATTTTCAACGGAAAACTGGAAGCGAACGGAGGAGGAAGTCGGATACTTGATGGATTTATTGGAGCGAGCGTTGACCGAAGAATTAAAGTCTTTCAAGGACAAAGGAGTGAAACTCAAAATAATCGGTCGTCGTGAAAGGCTTCGACCGTCCGTCCTGCGCGCCATCGAGGCGGCTGAAGAAGCTACGAAGGACAACGATAAATCTACTTTTGTCATTTGCATCAACTACGGAGGCCGTCCGGAAATCGTTGACGCTTGTAAGGCGATAGTTAAAGACGGATTAAAACCGGAAGACGTCACCGAAGATGCGTTGACCGCGCGAATGTATTGGCCGGAAATGCCGGCGCCGGATCTCCTTATCCGAACGTCCGGCGAAGAGCGTACGTCCGGTTTTCTAACATGGGAGAGCGCGTACAGCGAACTATATTGGTGCGACAAACATTGGCCGGATTTTGACGAACAGGAGCTGGACAAGGCCTTGGAAGAATACGCCACGCGCAAAAGAAGGTTTGGGACTTAGTTTGCTATACTAACCAAATGATGTCATTTGGTTTTAACCGGTCGGAGGCGCAGGGGTCGCGGTACCGGGGTTATTCGGGCGTTTCGCAAAATACGGAAGTTGAGACCAGGGTGCGCGTCGCGGCTTTATTATTGCTACTTCCGCTAATCGCGATCGTCGTGCGACTAGTGCAGTTTCAAATAATTCAACACGACGTTTACGCCGCTTGGGCATCAGACCAGCACGATCTTGAAGAAAAGCTGTTGCCGACTCGAGGACGTATTCTAGTGCGTGACCCGAGCGACGGCAAACTGTATCCCTTGGCAACCAATCGCGAAGCGTGGACGGTTTTTGCCGTGCCGAAAAACATGAAAGATCCGATCGCGGTCGCTCACGAACTCGCTCCAATACTAGGGATACCCGACGTTGATCTTGTCGCGCGTCTCGGAAAAACGGATGATCCATACGAACTTCTCGTGCGTCAGGCGCGGGCGGAACTCGTTGATAAACTGAAAGAAAAGAATTTGGAAGGCGTGGGATATTTGCGAACGACAGCGCGATTATATCCGGAAAAATTTTTAAGCGGTCAACTCATCGGTTTCGTGGGGCAGGATGAGAATGGGATTTCCGTAGGAAAGTACGGCGTTGAAGGCGGTTATCAGAATTTGTTGTCCGGCCGCGCGGGTTCCGTCATCGCCGAAAAAGACGCGGGAGGACGTCGGTTGACTATCGGGGATAGTAAGATAGATAACGCCGTGGACGGAGCCGATATCGTTCTCACTATTGACCGCGCGATCCAGTATGAGGCGTGCACGCAAATACAAGAGGCGGTTAAGCGACACGGCGCCGACGGGGGTTCGGTCGTTATAATGAATCCGTCCACCGGAGCGATTATGGCAATGTGTTCGTCGCCGGACTTTGATCCCGCGGAGTTCAATAAAGTCGAGGATCTTTCCGTTTTGAATAATCCGGTGTTATTCAGCGCGTACGAACCCGGATCCGTCTTCAAACCTTTTACGCTCGCCGCGGCTCTTGATGCCGGAAAAATAAATCCGAAAACCACGTATACGGACACAGGGTCAGAAGAAATCGACGGCCACACCATCCGTAATTCAGACGGAAAAGCCAACGGCGTTCAAACTATGACGCAGGTGCTCGAGGCGTCGTTGAATACCGGAACTATTTTTGCGCAAAGGCAGATCGGTAAAGATTTGTTCCGAAAATACGTCGAGGATTTCGGATTTGGAAAAAAGACAGGAATCGACGTGACGCCCGAAGGGAAGGGCAACGTTTCATCTCTTGAGAAAAAAGGAAGTATTTTCGCGGCTACCGGTTCATACGGGCAGGGGATTACCGTTACTCCGATTCAGCTGCTCACGGGATTTGCGGCGCTTGGAAACGGCGGAAAATTATTCAAGCCGTACGTTGTGTCCGAAATTTTGTATCCTGACGGAACGCGTGAAAAAACAAAACCCATCGAAGTGGCAAAACCGATCGACGCGCGAACGTCGCGATTGATTTCCGGGATGTTGGTTTCAGTAGTTGAGAACGGTCACGGGAAACGAGCCGGAGTTCCCGGATATTGGGTAGCAGGAAAAACAGGAACGGCGCAGGTCGCCAAAAAGGACGGAGCCGGATACGAAGAAGATGAAACTATCGGATCTTTTGCGGGATATGCTCCGGCAAGCGATCCGAAATTCGTAATGCTAGTAAAAATCGATCACCCGCGAGACGTGCAATGGGCGGAATCCTCGGCAGCTCCGTTATTCGGAACCATGGCAAAGTTTTTGCTGAATTATCTACAAGTACCGCCGGAAAGACCCGTGGCAAACGTTAAATCAGCTCCAGCGGCTGCGCCGGTTGCAACAAGCGGGACCACGCCGTAGAGTGTAGGAGTAGGAAAGTATTATGAAATATTACTTATCTTGCTGCGGAACTCGCTTCGCTCGAGCAGTCCTCGCTGCGATAAGTAATATTTCATAATACTTTCCTAAAAGAAAAAGAAAAGTATGAAAACTATATTACAGAATTATCTCGGTAACTGTGTTAGGCGGGCGATTTTGCGTGAAAAGCCGCGTGTTATTGCTGTCGCCGGATCTGTTGGTAAATCGTCCACAAAGGAAGCTGTCGCAATTGCCGGAGACGCCTATAGAAAGGATACGCCGGTGCTCGTTTCGCCAAAAAATTACAACAATGAAATTGGAGTTCCGCTCGCCGTGTTTCGTATGAATGCTCCGGGCAGATCCGTAGTTTCATGGTTAAAACTTCTGGTAAAAGCCACTCTGACGTCACTTGGGATTTTGAAGATTCGTTCAAAAACGCTGGTTCTTGAATTTGGGACCGATCATCCGGGCGATCTTGCGTATCTCGCGTCCATCGTGCGACCGGACATCGTCGTACTCACCTCAATCGCGCCGGAACATACGGAGTTTTTCGGGACAATCGAAGAGGTGGAAAAAGAAGAGCTTTCCATTTTGAGTTTTTTAACAAAAGATGGGATCGCGATATTAAACGCGGACGACGAAAGAGTGATGAAGGGAAAGGATATGACCGATGCCACGGTCGTTACTTTCGGAGAATCGCAGGAAGCACGTGTACGCCTCGTATCGGCTGAAGTCGTTATTGATGAAAACGATCCGTCAGCCACAGGACTTGAAGTGCAGATTTTTGCAGTTGGCTCTTCGGCGAAAGCGCGGCTTCGTGGAGTATTCGGAAAACCGCACGCGATCGCGGCAACCGCGGCTATCGCTCTCATGTACGCGCTGGACATAGATTTTCACGAGTCGGTTGAACGGCTCGCGGATTATCGCGGGATGCCTGGACGCACGAGGATCATAGAAGGGATCAAGCGTACGACGCTGTTGGATGACAGCTACAACTCATCTCCGCTTGCCGCGTACTCGGCGATGCACGATCTCGTTCGCTATCCGTGCGGCGAAGGAAAGAAGCGAATCGCGGCACTTGGCGATATGTTGGAGCTCGGAGCTTTGGCGGAAGGCGCGCACCGCGATCTCGGTCGCATCGTCGCAGAACTCGGGATTGACATGCTAGTCGTGTGTGGTACACTCGCGCACGCAATTTCCGACGGCGCAAAAGCAGGAGGAATGTCCGAAGATTCGATTTTCGTTTTTCCAACCAGCGTCGAAGCAGGATTCTTCATCCAAGAACGTTTGCACGAAGGAGACGTCGTCCTGATCAAAGGTTCGCAAGGCGCAAGAATGGAAAAAATAACAAAAGAACTTATGGCAGATCCGCTTCGCGCAAAGGAGTTGTTAGTTAGGCAATCAGAGGAATGGTCGTAGGGGCGCGGTTTCCGCGCCCAGGGCGGGGTAACCCCGCCCCTACATATAAAAAACAAGGCCCGTTCGTCTAGTGGCTAGGACGCTAGGTTCTCATCCTGGAAACAGGGGT
>JBBTQP010000035.1:7557-18790 GCA_038065635.1 Patescibacteria group bacterium
AAGGCCCGTTCGTCTAGTGGCTAGGACGCTAGGTTCTCATCCTGGAAACAGGGGTTCAATTCCCCTACGGGCTACCACCAAAAACACTTCGAGAAATCGTGGTGTTTTTGTATAGTGAGGCCAAAAGCACCTCGTCGGGGAGATTGGCGAGATCGGGATCGATGCGGCGGCATTGCTCCAAGGTGAGCATGCGACAAGCCTATCGAATGGCTTGCGCGGCCAACGGACGTTATTCACACACGCGACAAAAGAGGGCTGCATACACCCCATTTGTTTGCTTAGTATTCAGGATTTGGCAAATTAAAAGGGAATCGAATATGTACTCTCCGTCCTTCATTCTTCATTGATTTTCAGATAGACTTGAATGTAGATACGATTGTGAAAGACTTAACTAAAGCCAACACGAAAAAGAATTACGAGGACTACGCAAGTGGTCGTGTGTTTTATATGGCATGCCTGGAACCACGGGTTTTCCGGTTCGACTGACTAGCGAAATATTCCAAAGAGCGCTCATGTTGTTAAGTGCTAAGGGTGTACAGTCACCTTATACGATCTACGACCCATTTTGCGGCGTGGCCTATGCGCTGACTGTTTTAGGATTTTTCCATGGAGCTGATATCAAAGCTATTTTTGCATCCGATATTGATGAAAACGTTTTATCGCTTGCTCGCAAAAACCTGTCATTACTTTCAAAAGACGGCTCGCACTATCTAAAAACGAAAACCCGAAAACACAAAACTCCGCTCAGTTTGAGAACAGCATACGAAAACCCAAGAACCTAAAACTTGGCTAAAATAAGTTCTTTGCACTCACACGCTATTGCGTCATGCACATAGTGTGCTATATTGGTTTTAGCGTAAGTCCTTTGCGAGCTGTCCTAGATGTTCCCATCCATCGGTTGGCTAAAATCTAGGCATCAAGAGTTCGTTAGGCTGCCCCCCGAAAGGGGGATTTTTGTTATAGGTACTGCTCGTCAAATTTGATTTTGTCCGTAGCAAAAATATCAAACCAATCCATGTCGCCTCGTTCGTATTTCTGGAAGACGCCCCATGCGAATAAATCAACGGCTTGTAATCCCGGATAATCATGTGAAAGGCGATGCTCCATAAACAAAGGAACATTGGGCGGAAGCTTTCCTTCAAGTTGGCGACCGATATACGCGTTGAATTCAGAGATTTCCGGCTTTGCCATACTCTTGTCGATGATGAACGTCACCGGATTTCCATCGTTTATGGAAAATGGAATCTGATCTAGAACTTTTCGTGCGACGAAGTTGTAGACTCGAGATTTGTTTTGTGCCAGCCGCTCGAATACACGGCGTTTATTGAGAGTCATTGCGTAGACTGCAAACTTCACGCCTTTTACATGATCGTAGAAATACTTCTTGATTTCGAGTGTCGTTCCGGTTCCTTTTAACTCTTGGACAAGGCGTTTCCGATGATTGGGAGAATTAAGTTTGCGTCTGAGTGTTAATCGTACGGCTTTTGAAAGTTGCCGATTGGCATCGACGCTACTCATCGCTAAAATGCAGATCGTAAAAAACTTGGACGGCTTCTTATTCACGAAGTCGAAGCCAAGGTCGCCACTTTCATCGAGATACAAATACCACATGCGTTTATTATACTCTCACAGGGGTGAATTCGCTCAATTAATCTCCGCGCTAGGTCTGTTAGGTTAAAAACCTAGGATTTGGCCAAAACCAGCAACGTAAATATTATCACCCGTACCGTTTTCGGTACTTTCAAAAAAATCGCGCGGCGTCCGCATGATTCCTAGAACGATCATCAACCAATCCCCAAGTCTCCCTATCTAAGACGGATAAAGCTATTTCAATTCCTTATGGCAGTCCTAGATTGATGTGTTTTTCGCTCCATTTACGCCAATGTTTGCTCGCTTTGCCGAATTCATGCCAGCGTTCCAGCTCGGAAACAAGCTCATTCCACCGCGCACCCACATGGGCTACCAACAAAAACACTTCTAGAAACCGAGGTGTTGTTTGTATTATTAAAACAAAAACGCCCCTCGGTATGACCGTGATGGGCGCATGAGTTATGTTGTATTTCAGACAGCGACAGATGACAGGCGCGAAATGCGTTCGCGGATCTTTTTGATTTGGCGTTCGATATGCGCTTCTTCGTTGTATGTCGCACCTTTGGCGTAGGCAAGCCGCGCCAGTTTGTCCGGGAGCATGGAAGACATATATACCATTATCCAGTCTAGCTGTGACAGATGGCGATAGTCGTCCAATTCACACAGCACCGTTTCAGACAGAGGTGACTGGCGCAGGTATTCAGTCACGAAGAACTCCTCATCTTCGCTTGTTATCCCTTGGGATTTATCATGAGCGAAAAAATCATCAATGACGTGAAGAGGATGATCCCATCCACCGTACTCGAAGTCCAAGACCACGAGAGAACCGTCGGTCCGCCAGAGCATGTTGTGAGCGCCGAAATCTATGGGTGAGAGTCGGAGATCGGCGTCGGGGAGTCGTCGATTAAGTCGATCCCTATTGTGGCGCTGAATGAACCCCTCGAGCAACGATTCGACCGTATCGAGTACAGAAGCTTCCGTTAGAAAGTCCTGAACCATGACGGAGAGAGCTTTGGATTCCTCTCCTTTGAATAGCTCGATACGTCCTCGAATTAACGCGATCACCTCGGAAAGCGAACGAGCCGACATGAATCCCATTGGAACTTCCAACGAGACGTCCGCTCTAGTTACGTCATGCATCTTCGCGAGGAAGTTTGCGATTTTTGTGATGTGGTCGCGCGTGAAGTCAAACGAATCAATGTGCCGTCCATGAACGAAAGAATAGACGCCGGTATTCAACTCATCGAGTCTGGCGCATGGTTTCGGGACTTCATTAAATCCACGTTTGCACAGCGCCGTCAGCACTCCATACTCTCTAACAAGTCTTGAACGATTATCGTTGAAGTACTTTTTAGCGAGCAGAGACCGACCTTCTCGAGTTTCGATTCGATAGAGACGGTTGTTTGATCCTCCGGAAAGCTGTTGTACCGCGACGCAGTTTGCGCCTACGGAATCATGAATAGCCCTGAAAAGGACGTGCAGATCCATTTCTGTATCTTGCATAGGCAGACCTTACGAAAGAATGCGGAAAAGAGCAATTATTAACACAGAACTACTTAAGTTTCTTTGGTGACTTTCTAGTCGGCAAAAAATTCCCTGTTGAAATAACCGGTTTGCCGGTTTTCGATTCAATTTCTTTGCGCGCGTTTCCCGCAATCGATCCGCCTTGTTTGGCGACTTTGCGGTTTTCGACCAGTCCTTTAGCATTTTTCTTGCGAGCGATCTCTGTTGTAGAAACTTCGGCCAGCATGTTCAAAACCAGTTCGAGATTTGTCATGTGATCTCGTAGATTTTGCGATTTGAGTCCTTTAACTTTTTTGTAGTCACGCGTCTTCATGCCGGCCCATGCTTCTGTGATGTCGTCAGTCAAGATAGCGTATTCGGGTTTTTCGATACCACGATTCCTCCATTCGTCCGTAAGTTCATGCCGTATCTCAATGCTTCGCATTCGTTGTGCGATCCATGCTTCGGAATAACCTTTTTTTCGATAATACTCACCGGCGCGGTGAATCGCGATCTCCGGATCCTCGATTTCTTTTAACCGTTCGTATCCGACTTTTGCCAACCATTGTTTGAACGGTTCGGCTTTTGGAGAAGGGATAGATTGGATGAGACGTAGAACGGTTTCGGTATTCGCGCAGTCAGTCGCGTATTTTTTGCCATCTTTAGCAATAAATTTCAGTTGTACGATTTTATCGTACAACTGAAAACCCTCGTCAGACAGCTTTTTTTTGAGATCCGTCCAGTATCGTTTTGGGATCGTACTTCCCGTCAACACCTCAATAATATCAATAATACTAAAAAACCACTGGTCGGCTTTCTCGTCCCATACGCGTCGAACTTCTTTTTGTTCGAATAAGACAATCGATGATGTTTTATCGCTCATATAATGAATCTCGTGAATCCATGATAATACTTTACGTTATTTGTTGAGAGTTTTCAATCGCATTTAATTTTCTTCCTCCACTCATGCTATACTCTCCTCAACATTTAATTCTTTTTTCATCGTAGTATGGTTAATCAAAAGTTAGTTACGCACGCGGCGGCGATGGGACTCATGACGATCCTGTTGTTTGTGCTGTGTATGTTTTGGAAATTGACGATCACGGATCCTGTGGTTGATCAGTTTCATATGTTAAGTCTTAAGCTGTTGTTCCCAGGATTCAATGGATTTGATGTGGCTAGTATTTTGTGGGGAATGCTGTTGAGTTTCGTGTACGGATTTGCGGCATCGTTTTTGTTCCACGTTTTGCATCCCGATTGTTGCCCTGTGAAAAAGTAAGAATATAAAGGAGGAAAAAAACCGAGATAATCCATCTCGGTTTTTTGATTAATTTTAGAAATTCGCACAATCTATACGATCATCGGCAGCTTTTCCAGTTCTATTTCTTCTCCAGTTATGATGCTTTCTATTCTGTATGAACCGTGCGTCGGAGCTTCGATGTAGCCGTTCCAAGCCATTCTTGCCAAGCCGCCGCTCTCAATCCAGTCGAATAACCATTCGTTCGTGTATTTCGGATCATTTTGCGTTACGCCGGCGTTTACGGTTTTTAGCCACACGCGGTTGAATTGTTCTTGCGATCCTATGGACGGCGCCATGATTATCGGAAGACCGACTCCGCAATAGAACGACATTTCGCTCGGTTTTGTCCAAAGAATGTCGGTTTGACGCAGGCGCTTCGTGAAATTGTGAAAATAATCCGCGCGGTTCGGTTCAGAATCAATAAACAATGATTTACCAAAAGCGCGTTGTAATCCCAGTTCCTTGGCTTTTTCGAGAAAGAAAGTCGCGACTTCGGTTTTTGTTCCGGCTTCCAGACGCACTACTATTTCTTTACGAAGAATTCGATGTTTTAGACTGCCCATCATATGAACGCCGAGCGTTCGTTGCGCGCCGGCTCCACCAACCGCGAACGTGAGCGTTGGCGCGCGATGTCCGTTTATTGGGCAAGTGCCGGCACCGAGCTCGGTTTCGATCGTGCGAATATACTTGTTTCGGAAAATTCCGTTTGGATCAAGATTGCAGATACGACGGATCACGTCTTTTTTTATGATAGCCCCCTCCGGTCCGCCTATGATCTCTTTAGGAAGAGGAAATCCCGTAAGATAAATGTTTTCCGGTTTGATCCCGTAGAGTTTTAGGCGTTCAACCACGCGGCCGTTCGGAGCGAAGTATTTGATGCGGCTTTTTTTAGGATCTTTCGCAACCCACGCGCGACTGATGTCCGCATCGCATAAAACAAGATAAATATCTCCCGGGTAATCGTAAACTTCTGCCGCAAACGCAGGAATGAAAAACGTGCAGATAAGCGGAAGCGGATTTTTTGAAAGTTTCTCAACCAAGTGTTTTCCAAGTCCCAGTTGTTCAATCATGAAATACGTTTGCTTGACTTGAGCGGTTGGCGCGGAAAGGTCGCGGCGAGGATAGAAAGGCGCGATGCGTTGCGTTTTGTCTATTATCTCGAACAGGTAGTCACCAATTATCGGCAACGGTTTTAGACGCGACAACGCTTCGTAAATTTTTCGACTCTCCGACCAAAGCATCTGATCCCTTTTGGGTATGCTCGGATAATCGTTTGCCGTAATGATCCCGTCGTTCGCCAGGTCTTTAAGTCCGTAGGCGGCACGCTCATGGCCGTAACCCATGTTGACTGATACGACCCATGCGTTTCGATGTTTGTGAGATTTCATGTGGAGATTATAGCATGTAGATGGAATACTTTTCCCTCGTCATTGCGAGGAGTAGAAACGACGTGGCAATCACATAAGAGTAATGGCTGTCTTCGATTAGATTGCCACGTCGCAAAAGCCTCCTCGCAATGACAGGACATTCATTCAACTGTTTTTGTCGGGAAAGAGAGTTTTGCTTTCTCGATCATCGTTCGGCAGCCGTCCCAAAAAGATTTGTCCGAATCCGTAGCGCTCAAGCATTCGATGACTGTGTACGCTTCGTCGGACGTCGGATCCGGATAGGTCGCGCGAACTACCCAGCGATTTTGAAGCGTGTCGAACGCCGCAGTCGCTATCCAACTTTCGATATTTCCATCTTCAAAATCCGTGAGACGTTCGAGTTCTCCGAACATTTCTCGATCGCGTTTTACAGTCCCTCCGACTCCAAGCTGGACTTCCACCGACTCACCGTCTTTCGGCCCCGGATATTTTCCGTTTTGATCGGTAAAAGTCGGAGGTAGAACGGACGTGAAAGAGCGACTAACTTCAGCATCCGTAAACGTAATTGAGCTTCCGGTTTGGATATTTGCGGTGTTTAATAGGGCGAGTCCTTTTTTTCCTTCTTTCCAGTGGGTCCAGTTCGTTTCTTTCGAAAGTTGTTTCTCTTCGGTGAGAGTCGTTTTCGCGCATCCGGTTCCTGTTGCGGAAATTATCAAAATAATCACAAGCCATGCGAAGATGTTCGAGAATTGGAGGTATTTGCGCATAGAATTTTACGTTCTGTCCGCATCATACCTGATAGGATTGGGAGCGCGAAGTGGATGTTGAACGAAATCGTTATTTCTGGTACTGTTTATCGGCAAATAACACGTTGTGAAGAAATTTTTCAGGCCGAGAACGTATGTAATAGTTGGCGTTGTGGCGGTAGTCGCGTTTTTGGGTTATCGGACATTTATTCGTAAACCGGCTATCGTTTTTGAAACAGTGAAAGCAGTCAGACAGAATCTAGAACAAACGGTCGAGGTAACTGGCGAAATCAAGCCGGCGTCTCGCATTGACCTTTCTTTCAAAGCGTCCGGCGCTCTCGGAATCGTTAACGTATCAATTGGCAACGAAGTGAAAAAAGGACAAATTTTAGCAAGTCTCGCGTTTGACGATGCGCATTATGCCGAACGAAACGCATCAGCGTCTCTTGCGCAAGCGCGAGCCAATTTGAACGCGCGGCTCGCAGGAGAGACTTCGCAATCCATTCAGGTTTCGATTGCCGCCGTTCTGCAGGCGCAGGCCGCTTATGACAAGGTCGTTGCTGATTTGGAATCAAGTAAGCGTACTACAGCCGACGCGGTAAGCGCCGCTAGCATAGATTTGCAAACCGCGAAAAACAATCTCGATAATCAGGACGCCATCGTAACTCAAAATGTACGCAACTCATACGATTCCGCCGTTACAACTCTTAAATCGACTCTTGGTTCGTTGGAAACTGGATTAACCGACGGGGATGTTATCAGCGGCGTGGACAACACGGCGGCGAATCAGTCGTATAAAAACGTTCTCGGATTCTTGGATTCCGGTTCCGTAACGAGATCGCAATCTTCATACCAAACAGCGAAAGCGGCTAAAATCAAAGCTGAAGCCGCTGTGGATAAGCTTACATCCGCATCGACGCCGGAACAGATTGTTGCCGCCGCAACTTTGGATCAATCGGCTATTACGCTTGTTCAGACTTACTTGAAGGACGTTCAGAAAGTTTTGTCCGCAAGTTTGACGAATTCGTATTTCACGACCGCGGATCTTGCGGCGAAGACGACAACGATCAATGCGGATCTCGCGAGCGTTTCTACTCAAAGCTCCGCAGTTCTTTCCGCGCAGCAGACAATTGTCGGTGCTGGTTTGACGAAGACAAAAACAATTTCCGAGCTGCAGGACGCTTATAAAACGGCGCAGACTGCTCTCGCCACCGCGATTACGAATGCCGATGTGGATGTGCGCACGGCTGAAACTAACGTTGCGATTCAAAAAGCCGCGCTCGATTCCGCGAAAGCATCGCTTGATTTGAAAAAATCTCCGCCTCGAGCTGTAGATGTAGCCGCGTTACGCGCTTTGGTGGATCAGGCGCAGGCCGCGTACGAGAAGGCTAAAAATGATTTGCAAAATGTGGAAATCGCGGCGCCGGTTGACGGAATCGTTTCAGACATTGTTCCGAGTGTAGGAGAGCAGATACCAGCCAACTCCACGGTTATCAGCATGGTTGGAGTTCAGAGTTATGAAATTGAAGCGGAAGTTCCAGAGGCGGATATCACAAAGATCGAGGTCGGTCAGTCCGCATCCACCACGCTCGATGCGTACGGTGATGAGGTTTCATTTTCAGGAACCGTGACAGCGAAGGATCCTGCAGAAACGCGAATTCAAGACGCTATTTACTACAAGATTCACTTCATGATCGATCCCGCCGGACACGAGGTAAAACCCGGCATGACGGCTAATGTTACGATTATTACCGAGCGTGCAGATAACGCTCTTGTGATTCCGTTACGCGCAGTACGAACCGATTCCGCTACTGGTGAAAAGACCGTGCGTATTCTCGTTGGATCTGCGACTGTAACGAAAACCGTAGAACTTGGATTGCGCGGAGACGACGGTTTCGTGCAAGTTACCAGCGGACTCACGGAAGGCGACGCGGTCGTAGTCGGCGAAACCACGGCAGGTCCATGACGGATATAATCAAGGTCGTTGACCTTAATAAAAAGTACGTGAACGACGAAGTTGTGACCCCGGTTCTTCATGGCGTTACGTTTTCGGTAAAAAAAGGGGAGTTCATTGCGATTATGGGTCCATCGGGTTCAGGAAAATCTACGCTCATGCATATCCTGGGTTTTTTAGACACGCTTACAACCGGAAAATATTTTTTTGACGAACGGGACGTTACAACGCTCGACGACGACGAGTTGGCGCGAATGCGCGGAGAGAATGTTGGTTTTATTTTTCAGGCGTTCAATCTTTTGCCTCGCACAACGGTTTTAGAAAATGTAAAACTTCCGCTTCTGTATTCCAATATACCTCTAGGCGAAAGAGACAAGTTAGCTCGCCAAGCGATCGATTCCGTCGGTCTTGGCCATCGCGTAAATAATTTATCAAATCAATTGTCAGGAGGAGAACGCCAGCGCGTGGCGATCGCCCGCGCTCTTATTAGAAATCCCGCAGTAATTTTTGCGGACGAACCTACCGGAAATCTTGATTCCAAGAGCGGAGTTCAGGTCATGGGTATTTTGCAGAGATTGAATCTCGAACAGGGACGCACGATCATACTTGTGACGCACGAGACATATACATCCGAACACGCGGAACGGATTTTACATATCAGAGACGGGCTTATTCATGCTGATGTTCCTGTAAAAAATCGCCGCATTGCCGACGGTAAAGAGGAGCTGCTCAAATAAACATGCATATTCAAGACCTTGTGAGGAGTTCGCTCCAGAGTCTAGGTCGGACCAAGGGAAGGTCGGCTCTCACCATGCTTGGAATAATCATCGGCGTTTTGTCAGTGATCCTCGTACTCTCAATCGGTGAAGCGGCGCAGCGGCAAATCTTGGGGCAGATCGCAGCTTTCGGTTCAGACGTCGTGTTTGTTCGCAACGGTCCGACTGAATCAACAGGCCAACCCACGCCGTTTTTTAAGGAGAGTCTCACTTTTCGCGACGTGCGGAAACTCGAGTCGTATCCGTGGGCGACGATCATAGTAGGAAAAGTTGTACAACAAGACGAAATTGTGGCGCAGGGGATCACGACAAAAGCGCAAATAATCGGAACCATGCCAGGCGAGCTTTATCTAACCACGACTCCTGTCGCGGCAGGATCGTTTTTGACGTTGTCCGACGTTGAGAGTCGTTCTCGCGTAGCCGTTTTAGGAACGGACGTGGCGCGTGCCGCGTTTGGTTCGGAAGATCCGATTGGAAAAACAATAAAAGTGAACAGCGTGCCGTTCCGCGTCATAGGCGTGATGGCGCGCGCCGGTTCGAGCGGTTTTTTCAATCCTGATCGCGCGGTATACGTTCCGGTCACATCGTCGCTCGACGCTTACAATAAAAAATATCTCACGCTTATCCAAGCCAAGACCTCGTTTCAAGATATACGAGAAGGAGTAAATCGAATCGCCGTCGCATTACGCGACAAGCATGGAATAGATAATCCATCGGGAGATCCGACGAAAGATGATTTTAATTTACTGACGCAGGAAGACATGATCAAGACTGCGTCTACCGTGACCGGCATATTGCAGATTTTATTATCGTCAATCGCAGCGATATCGCTCTTGGTCGGGGGCATAGGAATCATGAATATAATGTATGTCACCGTGACCGAACGAACTCGCGAGATCGGTTTGAGAAAATCATTGGGCGCAAAACAAGGCGACATCCTGAGCCAATTTTTGTTCGAGGCGGCGCTTCAGACATTGGTTGGAGGCATAATTGGGATCGTTCTCGGTATTATTTTTTCCTGGATCGGCATCTCCATAATCAGCAAATATCAGGCCGGATGGGAATTCGCAGTGTCGATTCGCGGTGTGTTGCTTGGCTTATCAGTTTCTACAGCGATTGGAATCGTTTTCGGTTTTTTTCCAGCTCGACGCGCGGCATATCTTAACCCGATTGAAGCGTTGCGCCGCGAATGATTTTATGAAACTTCGAGACTTGCTCCCGCTTTCTTTTGCCGCCATTCTTGTAAACAAAGCCAGGTCGGTTTTAACCATGCTTGGGATAATCATAGGAATCGCCGCAGTCATTTTGATGGTCGCCGTGGGACAGGCGGCGCAAAGCTATCTTTTATCGCAAGTAGCGAGTTTCGGAAGCGACTTTATCGCCGTTGCGAACGGAAAAGGGGATGAGGCGCGAGGAGGCGCACCGAACCCGACTCTAAAGCAGACGCTTACGTTTCAAGATTTTGAAAAGGTAAAAGCGTTACCGTGGCCGAAAGGCGTGACAGGCGAGTTGATTGCGCGCGATCTCGTATCATATGCCGGTTCCGACAAACTTACTTATGTGACCGGCGCGACTCCGGACGATCCGTTAATATTTAATTTAGTGATCGATGAAGGAATGTATTTTTCAGACAACGATCTTTCAAGTCATGCTCGAGTCGTGGTTCTCGGTTCTAAAATAGTGGACATATTATTCGGTGAAGAAGATCCGATAGGACGCACGATCAAAATCGCCAAACGCCCGTTCCGCGTTGTAGGAACGTTCAAGCCCGCCGGAACTATTTTTTTCAGCGATGCGGACGATCAGGTGTACATACCGGCAACATCCGCGATGGATTTGTATAACAAGACAAAGCTTGACTATATCGCAATTAAAGCAGGGACATCGCTGTCTATTTCGCAGGCGAAGGAACTCGTTCGAGTTACATTGCGCGACGCGCACAACATAAACAATCCAAACGGCATTCTTTCGAAAGATGATTTTCAGGTGACAACGCA
>JBBTQP010000035.1:18890-21356 GCA_038065635.1 Patescibacteria group bacterium
GTAATCTCAGAATATCAATCAGGATGGACGTTCTCCGTTCCATGGAACGGCGCAATCCTCGGATTCAGCGTATCCGTCGCAATCGGCGTGATCTTCGGTTATTTTCCAGCGCGGAAGGCCGCGCGTCTCAACTCTATCGAAGCGCTCCATTTCGAATGATTCTGTTTAGAAATCCGGGGAATAACCCCCTCTAACTCCCCCTTTTAATAAAGTGGGAGGATGATTCATAAATCCCTCCACTTTCCGCCTGAGGCGGATCTGCCTTTGGCATGAAACTCAAATAATGTAAGGGGAGGTTAGGAGGGGGTTATTTCATGATATAATTGATTCACTATGAAAAAAATCGAAGGTGCTCTATTCGCTTTGCGCGTTTCTTTGGGAGTTATATTTTTTTATGCCGGTATCAGCAAAATCATGAATCCTGCATGGTCTGCGGCAGGATATCTCTCAAACGCCGCGACCTTCAAGGGTTTTTATCACTGGCTTGTAAGTCCCGGAGTATTGCCAACGATTAATTTTATTAACGAATGGTCGTTGTTTCTATTGGGCGTCGCATTGATACTCGGAATATTCGTGCGTCTTTCCTCGTGGCTCGGAGTTGTGTTGATGGCGTTGTATTATTTTCCGGTACTCTCGTTTCCGTACGTAGGAAAGAATTATTTCTTGGTTGATGAACACGTGGTGTTTATCGTTTGTCTTATTCTTTTGGCATCATCGCGTGCCGGTCGAATTTGGGGTCTCGATAAAATCATAGCCAAGTCTTCATTTGGAAAAAGACGGCCGAAACTACAGAGTGCGTTAGGATAGTTTTGGTAGAAGCCTCTCTTTTTTTATTTTTGTCAGACTCTTGATGTAAGCTTCGCGTTTCCTCGCCTCGCCTTCGGTTTTATACGATTCGGTTTTTACGAGCGTCACCGGGCCGTGCGAGCGAGTGTATTTGGCGCCTTGTCCGGAGTTGTGTTTTTCGATTCTGCCTCTGACGTCAAGAGCGATCCCCGTGTAAAGAGAGTTGTCAGCACAGCGAACGATATATGCTGCCATTTTTTCAGAGAACCCTTGTTTCTTTTGAAAAAAGAGTATAGCGTTGCCGTGACTTTGACAACTGACACCGAGGAGGGCGATGTGAGAATTCGAGAAAAAATCGCGATCGTCCTTTCGATCGCTGTGTTCGTTTTCATTTTCGGGCTGCTTTGTTGGCCGATGGTATGCGCGATCCGTCTCGTCGGCTGGCTGTTTCGTAGGAGTGAGAGAGCCATCCGGTCGCAGATTGCGCGCTGCGCCCACTGGTGGGGCTCGGTCGTCTTCTACTCCGCCTGTAAGTTATTGCGGCTGGACGTCAAGATCGCGGTTGAAGGGGACAGGTGCCTCATCATCGACAGGTCGTGCGTCGTAATCGCGAACCATCAGAGCACTCTGGATATCGCGGTCATCACGTGGTTGGTGAATAGGCTCGGCTTGGGAAATTCTCGTTGGGTCATGAAGCGACCGCTTCGAAAAGCTCCGGTGCTCGGATGGATAGCGGAGCGCATCGGCAACGCATTTGTCTCACGTGGGAAGAATCCGGCGAACGTCTGGGAAATCGAACGTTGCGCCGAGATTCTGCGCGAAGACAATGCGTCCATCATCCTTTTTCCGGAGGGTACGCGTTTCGTGCCGGCAAGGGCATCAAAAAAATACAGGCACGTTCTTCCGCCAAAAAAGACAGGGTTCAATCTGTTTTGCAGCGCGTTGCCGAACGCAGCCGTTGTCTCGGTCACGCTTCAGTGGAATCCGCCGGTTGCCGACGGTACGCGTGGCAAAACCATGTTTCAAGCCGCGGATTTCTACGGCAAGTCTCTCAAGCTAAACATTCGCATCGTTGCACCACACGAGGTCCGTTCGGACGAAGAGTGGCTCGAGCGCGATTGGGAAGCGAAAGACAGGATCCTCTCGCCTCCGTAATCTCACGGGGGTTTTTGTTTTAATCTTAGTATAGCAGAGTTACTGCTTTTTCTTCAGCAAGCTTAAAAAGAACAGTCCTGCGGCAACGGAAACAATTGTCGGGCCCGTATCAAGTTTGAAAGTCGATGCTATCCAAAATCCCGTTGCGACCGATAAAACGCTTGCCGCGGCCGAGAATGCGAGGAATTTTCCAAGAGTGTGCGTGAACTGATGAGAGATCGCGGCAGGGATGATGATTAACGCGCCAACGAGCAAAGCGCCGAGAAATCTCAATCCGAGAACTAGTGTCGCAGCAAATGCGAGGAGATAATAAATGTTTAATCGATTAACGTTTACTCCGGTGACTGTCGCGAGATCCGAGTTAAAAAGACTCAAGACGAGCTTGCTGCGTTCTTTCCATACGAAGAGAACGATCGCGGCGGCGAGCAAGAGGTATACGGCGAGCGTCGTAAGCGAAACCGGAGACGCGCCGCCGAACAGCGCTTCGATAATATCTTCTGACGGAGTAACGAGAGCTCCGAGAGC
>JBBTQP010000035.1:21456-25639 GCA_038065635.1 Patescibacteria group bacterium
CGATCGTGCGCATGATGATCCGGCGCATGCTGAACGAACTTGTGCGAAGGCGAATACATTTTATCAAAAGTCGCTTGTGTTAAAACTTCTTTTGGCGGTCCATAGCAGACGGCATATTTATTCAGGCAGAGGACGGTATCCGCGACATGTGGGATAACGCTGAGATCGTGTGATACCAGGACTATGGAAATTCCACGCGTCTTACGGAGATTGTTCAAGAGATCGTAGATATGTTCTTCGGAAAGTTCGTCGAGCGACGCAGTCGGCTCGTCAAATAGAATTACGTTCGGATCTCCCAGAAGCGCGAACGCGATTAACGCTTTCTGAAACTGACCGCCTGAAAGATGACCGATCGGAGTTTGAAGAGTGTCCTTTGGTAATTCTACGGCTTCCAGCGTTGTGGCTATATTCTTGCGAGAAAGTCGTTGAATGTCCGCTTTTGCTTCGAGAAGATTCTGTAGGTTTATAGGTAGATGCCTATCCGCATCAATTTTTTGTGGAACGTAACCAATTCGCGCATTTTCGTTCCATTTTATGGTGCCCTGATAGGGGAGAAGTCCCAGCAATGTTTTTAAGAAAACGGTTTTCCCAGAACCGTTTGGTCCAACAATCGCCAAAGACTCGCCTTGATCCAAGTCGAAACTTATATTTTTGATTATTGTCTGATCTCCCAAAGAAACGGAAAGTTCTTTTACCGAAAGTATGCTTTTCATAAAAAAATTCTATCGTCTGCCGGAACGTCGTTGCTGAAATCGTCTTGGACCGCTCGAGCGTCCATAATCCATTCGGCGTTGAGGACGTCGAGATTCGTGTGAAGGGGACGATTCATGCCTTTGAAGAGCTTCCGGCTGAAGATGCGGCGGTAGCTCCGGCAATCTGGAGATCGGAAGCATGGTGCGAGTGAGTCTTTCGATGTCTTTAACGTCCCGTCGTTGATCCGGAGTTGCAAAAGAGATCGCTCGTCCGCTCTGTCCCGCGCGGCCGGTTCGACCGATGCGGTGAATGTATTCTTCCGTATGGTCAGGAAGATCGAAGTTGACTACGAGTTCAATCCCAGTCACGTCGATTCCTCGCGCCGCAATGTCAGTAGCGATTAGCACGCGGTATTTTCCATTTTTGAATCCGTCGAGCGCATCTCGTCTTTGCGCGAGAGAACGATCCGAGTGGATTTCGGCTGAAGTATGCCCCATTTGTTTTACGGCACGCGTCATTCGTTTAGCTCCGTGTTTCGTGCGAGAAAAAACCAGGACCGTTCCGTGATATTCCACGAGTAACTTTTGTAAAAGTCGCAGCTTATCTTCTTTTTTAACGAAGAAAACTTCTTGCGCAACTTTTTCAGCGGCTGTTCCGGATCGCGCGATCTCGACTCTTACCGGTAGTTTCATGTATGACTCCGCGATTTTTACGATCGTTGTCGGCATGGTCGCCGAAAAAAGCATGGTTTGTCGATCCGTCGGAAGTCGTTGGAGTATTCGTTTTATTTGCGGCTCGAATCCCATGTCCAACATTCGATCCGCTTCGTCGAGCACGAGGATTTTTACGTGATCCAATCTGACGGTTTTCTGTTCAAGGTGGTCGATGAGACGGCCCGGCGTCACTATTAGAACGTGAGGCAGCTTGCGAATATCCTGTATTTGATTGTACATCGATGCGCCGCCGATAAGCACGGCGGTTCTAAGCCCGATGTGTTTACCTATCTTTTGGAAAGCTTCGTTAACCTGAAGCGCCAACTCTCGTGTCGGAAGAACCACGAGACCTATACCGCTCGTTTGAGCCAATCTTTGTATGAGAGGAATACCGTACGCAAGCGTTTTTCCCGTGCCTGTCTGCGCGATTCCCATCATGTCCGTACCTTGGATCGCGATAGGTATGGATTTGAACTGAATGGGAGTAGGTACCTTGAATTTAAGCTGATCAAGGATTTGCAATAGCTTTGGTGCGATTCCGAGTCCGTAAAAACCGGGCGGAAGCATGGTGACGTTTGTCGGAGATGGCATGTATGATTAGCCGGAGTATCCCACAAAAAGGGACTTTGGTCAATGAAGCGCGTCAAATCATGTGGCCGAATTCCTCGTCTTCCTTATCCGCGTCAGCGTCAGCTTTCGTCGCATGAACGCGCCCGTCGATATGGTTTGGTGGAGAGTAAACCGTCCAAACCTTGAGCGGAACGTCTCCTGTGTTTTTGAAATTATGTTTTGTACCAGGAGTTACCACGACGATATCTCCATCAGAGATAGGCGATGTTTCATCATTCAAAATCGCCTCACCTTTACCGCTTTGGAAAAACAGAGTCTGTTCGACGTTATCGTGCGTTTCTTCTCCGATCTCTCCGCCCGGCGGAATGCTCATAACGACCAGCTGTGACTTACCGCCGGTAAAAAGAACGCTGCGAAAATGGTCGTTTTCCGCGGTAGCCGAAGTGATGTTGATTTTGAATGACATATATTGTTTTTCGTGTCATTCCCGTGGAGACGGGAATCCAGATCAATATGAGTATTACTCACTGTCTGGATCCCCGCATACGCGAGGATGACAAATTAGTTATTTTAAGCTGATTTATCCAAGTGATCGAACGCGTACTTTATGCTAGAACCAGTCTTTTTTCCTGGGTTGAAGATCCCGTCTGGATCAAATATACGCTTAGTTTCCTCAAATAGCGAGTAAATTTTTTTGCCGTACATCTTTTTCAGATACGGACTGCGAATAAGCCCGTCATTGTGTTCGCCGGTTATGGAGCCATGAAAATCCAATACGAGATTATAAACTTTCTCCGAAATATCTTTTATGATACGCGGAGTTTTAGGATCAGTAAGATCCATTAACGGGATTATATGAAAATTTCCGTCTCCAACATGCCCGGCGACAGTGAAGAGTAGGTGAGTGGCGTCGAGTATCTTGTAGAGACGCGGAAGAAATTTTGGAAGATATTTTGGCAAAACAACGAAGTCGTCGATAAACGGCGCCGTTCGGAGTCCGCGCATGTGTTTGCGTAAAAGATTGAAGCTCTCCCGCCGCACGGTCCAGTATTTTTCCGCCTCCTCTTCGCTCTTCGTAACTTTGGTTTTGATATGGAATTCGTCGAGGCTTTTTTGTGCGGTTCTCGCCGCTCCGTCGCATTCTTGAGGCGTATCTCCTGCGAACTGCGCTATCAGAACGAGTTTTGGCGCTCCGCCCGTTATACCCATAAAGAATTCCGGTAGGAATTGCCAGGCGATTTTAAGCAAACCGGTTTTCATTTGTTTCGCAAGATCCGGCAAAAACTTCATCGCGACTTTAAAAGTATTGTCATCATAAGATTCGAAACATTCCGGTTTGAATTGCAAGACGATGTTGGCGATTTTTGCAACATCTTTTATTTCTTTAAGAAAAATCACAAGAAGTCTCGAGTATGGTTTTGGTTTCACGAGTCCCAGCGTCGCCTCCGTGATTACGCCGAGCGTTCCCTGCGAACCGGTTATTAGTCTTGTGAGATCGAACACGCCTTTATCGCGATCGTAAACGTTCCAAAGATAGTAACCGGCGGAATTCTTAGAGACGTTCGGTTTCGCGGATTTTATCGCTTCGTAGTTTTCATCAATAAGTGAGAACATCCGACGGTAGATGTCTCCTTCTGCATTGTTCAGATTTTTCTTTTTTTCCAACTTCTGCATCGAGAGCGGTTCAAAAACGCATTCCGTCCCGTCTCGAATAACCATTTTAATTTGCCTCACAAAGTTTTCAGTCTTACCGTAAGCAGGAGTTTTTTCTCCGCCAGAATTATTCGCGACCATCCCTCCGACCGTGCATATTTCGCGTGATGCGGGGAATGTAGGAAGTAATAGTCCTCGTTTGAGCGTTTCTTTTTCAAAATCGCGATAGTAGACTCCCGGCTCGGTCACTGCAAAATTTTTCCCTATCTTTTTAAGATGATTCAGATATTTCGTCATCGAAACAACGATCGATGTCGATAAATCCCCGCCGGACATGTCCGATCCCGCGCTTCGTGCTGTTAAGGAAATGTTTTCTCCGTTTCGTTTGCTTTCCGCGACAAAAGTTACGAGTCGTCGTATGTCCTCCGTGTTTTTTGGGAAAACCACAATCTCCGGCCTAACGTAAAACAGACTCGCGTCTCTGCTGAATTTTTCAAGCGTCTTCTCATCAGTCGCTACGTCGCCACGAAAAAAAGTTTTGATGCGAGATTTTA
>JBBTQP010000036.1:0-1370 GCA_038065635.1 Patescibacteria group bacterium
TACCAGGTACGTACCTGGTACCTATTCCACGGTCACGCTCTTCGCGAGATTCCTTGGCTTGTCCGGATCGATCCCCTTTCCGATTGAAACGTTGTAGGCGAAAAGTTGTAGCGGGATTACTGCCAATAGCGGCGTCAGCATTTCCAAAGTTTTCGGAATGTAAATTACATCCGTCGCCAATTCTTTTATGTCTTCATTTCCGTCTGTCGTCACTGCGATGACCGGGCCGCATCTTGCTCGAAGTTCCTCGATGTTTGAAACGGTTTTTTCATACACCGAATCTTTGGGACACAGAACGATCGACGGAAATGACGGTGCGATCAAAGCGATGGGTCCGTGTTTCATTTCTCCGGCTGCGTATCCTTCGGCGTGGATGTAACTGATCTCTTTTAACTTCAACGCGCCTTCTGATGCGATTGGCGAGAGATATTTGCGGCCGAGATAAAACATTCCTGTCGCGTCCGTATATCGTTTGGCGATCTCCCCTATCTCGTCGCGCCGTTCGAGAATCCATGAAACTTTTTCCGGAAGTTCGAGCAATTCTTTAGCGATCCTTTGTCCAGTAACGAGAGACATGTTTCGCTGTCGTCCAAAAAACAAAGTGAGAAGAGCAAAAATCGCGCATTGAGAAACGAATGCCTTGGTGGAAGCCACGCCGATTTCCGGCCCTGCGTGATTGTAAACCCCGGCGTCCGTCTCCCTCGCGATGGTGGATCCTACGGCGTTGACGATGCCTAAAGTGAGCGCGCCTTTCATTTTCGCTTCTCGAACCGCGGCCAGAATGTCTGCCGTTTCTCCGGATTGCGACACTGCGATAACCGCGGTCTTTGGAGTTAGCACCGGCTTGCGATATCGAAACTCGCTAGCAAGATCAACCTCAACAGGTATTCCAGCGTATTCCTCCAACATGTACTCACCGACTCGTCCTGCGTAATAAGCGCTGCCGCAAGCTACGATGATAAGACGTTCTATGTCGCGTAGACGATCAGCGACATCGCGCAAACCTCCAAGCACAGCCGTCCCTTCTTCCGGATTCAATCTGCCACGAATGCTATTTTTCACGACCTCCGGCTGTTCCAACATCTCCTTCAACATGAAATGCGCGTGTCCGCCTTTTTGCGCGTCTTCTGCCGACCACTCGATCTCTGTCGGTTCTTTTTCGATCGGAAGGTTGTCTAGCGACCGAATCTCATAACCACCGCTTTTACACACCGCCATTTCGCCGTCGTCGAGATACACGACGCTTTTCGTATATCGAATGATAGCGCTGGCGTCTGACGCCACAAAAGTTTCGCCGTCGCCGATTCCGAGAACAATCGGGCTTCCGAGTCGCGCGACTACGAGCGAGTTTGGCGCGTCGGATGAGACGG
>JBBTQP010000037.1:0-4443 GCA_038065635.1 Patescibacteria group bacterium
CCTCGCAATGACAGGGGTCGAGATTGCCACGTCGTTGCTACTCCTCGCAATGACAAACAAATATGCTCATCCAATACATCCTGATTTTTATCATCACGCTTGCATTCATCACAACATGGCGACGCGTTGTTCAGAATGTCATTCGTGTTTCCGAGGCGATTGGATGGTCTATCGTTTGGATTGGCGCGGGCATTGTTATTTTACAGCCGGACGTTTCAACTCGGCTCGCAAACTTACTTGGCGTCGGACGCGGGTCGGATCTAGTGGTATACGCTTCAGTCGTCGCGCTGTTCCTTCTTGTTTTCAAGCTGTTTCTTAAACACGAATCTTTAGAAAGAAAATTAACAGACATAGTCCGACACGACGCCTTGCGTGATTTGGATAACCCGCATGAATAATCTTGACGCCGAAAACCAGGGCGCATGGCATGCGCCCCTACAAACTTACAATTTTCCATTGGTAGACGTAATTGTCGTACTTTGGCACAGCCGACCGTATCTTTCGGATTTGTTCGACGGATTGGAACGGCTGGATTATTCGCGTGAAAATTGGGCATTGCATATCGTAGATAATTCGCCCGGTGACGGTTCTCTTGCCGAAGCGCGGAGACTTGCGACGGAGAGGGTTGGGCGATTGCCGGAGATTTTTTTTCATGAGCCAGGAAGCAACACCGGTTTTGCCGGCGGTAACAATTTAGCGATTCGAAAAGCCATGGAAAGAAATCGCGAATACGTCTATCTTTTGAATCACGACGCCGCGTTTGAACCTGCGGCGCTGAAAGAGGCGGTCGCAGTTGCTGAAGCTGATAAGAATATCGGATCTGTCCAATCCCTTTTGGTATTGATGCAATCTCCGGAAGAGGTGAATTCTCGCGGGAATGCGATACAATTTCTTGGTTTCGGATATTGCGCCGGTTATCACGAAAAAAGAGAATCGATCCCATTAGAATCGTCTCGGATCGCGTATGCGTCAGGCGCTGGAGTTCTTTATCCGTTGCGCGTTTTGAGGGAGGTAGGATTGTTTGATGAGACGCTTTTCGCGTATCACGAGGATTTAGATCTAGGTTGGCGACTTCTCATCGCCGGATATCGCAACTTACTCGCTCCAAAGAGCGTTGTTCGTCATAAGTACGAATTTTCGCGGTCGATTTCCAAGTGGTACTGGATGGAACGTAATCGGCTTGTCGTTGTCTATAAAAATTATAGATTGCCTACGATCATATTATTGCTGCCGATTTTGATTGCAACCGAGTTTGCGATTTTGGCTTTTGCGATTTCCGGCGGTTGGTGGAAAGAAAAACTTCGAGCAATGGTTTGGTTTTTTCGTCCTTCGTCATGGATTTATATTGTCCGTGCGAGGCAAAAAGTCTCGCGAAGCCGAAAGATTCCGGATTCCATCGTGTTGTCTAATTTCACACCGTTTATCGCATACCAGGAATTTGAGAAGGATATTGTTAAACGATTCGCAAACCCTTTTTGGGCGCTTACATATCGGTTGTTGCTCATGATGGTTAAATGGTGATAGAAATACATGAAGTCCATAAAGTCTGTAAAGTCCATAAAGTCTATAAAGTTTTGAACGTCTTTGACTTTACAGGCTTTATGGACTTTACAGACTTTCGACTACTATATGAAAATCATCCATATATCTTGCATCGCGCCTCCGGAGATTGGAGGGATCGGACGAATGGCTACTTCGGAGGTCGAGTCGCTTGTTCAAAATGGTATTGACGCACACTGTGCTTCATTGACTACGCATACTGGTTTTAGGTTCGGTCACGGAGGATATATTTACGCGCTTGATCATCTTGTTCGAGACGCGGATATCGTCCATCTCCATTACCCCTTTTTCGGTACTGCTGGACGGATCGCGAGTCTTAAACGGAAGGGAAAGATCAAGAAACTCGTGATGACTTTGCATATGGATGCGGCGGCAACGGGTTTGAAGGGATTTATTTTTGATTTACATCGCAAACTATTCCAACGAAGAGTGTTGGATGCCGCGGATGTTTTGATAGCGTCATCATCTGATTACGCACGCCACTCGTCATTCGCGCCTTGGGCTGATCGAGTGATCGAACTGCCATTTGGAGTAGATGAACAGCGATTTGTTCCGGCATTAGACCGCGTCACGTCCCGTTCGTTCACAGTGCTTTTTGTTGGCGGGATGGATCGCGCTCACGCGTTTAAAGGAGTCGCGGTTTTACTCGAAGCGATCTCTCGCGTTCCTAATATCAAAGCAAAATTGATCGGAGATGGAAATCTACGTTCGTCTTACGAATCGCTCGCACACAGACTTTCCATTTCAGATCGCGTCTCTTTTCTCGGAAAACTTTCTTCGGAAGAGCTCCCAGCTGCATATCAATCGTCCGACGTCCTTGTTTTGCCCTCGCTTTTAGGAGCTGAAGCCTTCGGTCTCGTCGCTCTTGAAGCGCAAAGTTCCGGAATTCCAGTCATCGCCTCGGATCTGCCAGGCGTTAGAACTGTTGTAGCGGACGGGGAGTCGGGGATTCTAGTGCCTTCCGGTGACGTGGAGGCGTTAGCGGATGCGATCTTGAGACTTGAAAGTGACAAGGAGTTACGCGCAAACATGGGAATAGCCGGCCGAAAACGCGTTCTGGATCGTTTTACGTGGAGTCGCCACGTACAGGAGCTTTTGGAGATTTACAGATCACTCTAGCCAGATATGAAATTGGCTGTTTTAACCAACGATTATTCTCCAAATCCGCGTGGCGGCGGCGGAATAATCGCGGAGCAATACGTGAGGTCTCTTCAGGCACGCGGTCACGAGGTGAGGGTTTTGAAATGTTCCGACGTCCGACGTCGGAATATTCTTGCGCGAGTTATTTTTCATCTGCGTGATTTGTTTGCGAGGGATGAGATTGTTAGGGAAATTCTTGAGATAAAGCCGGACATGCTTTTGACGCACAATCTAACAGGTTGCGGATTCGGAACACCTAAAGCGATACAGCGCGCTGGAATTCCTTGGGTTCACATGTTGCACGACGTTCAACTCGTGGAGCCGTCCGGACAAATCATACAAGGCGAATCCCACGAGACGTTGCGTAGACTATGGCGATATTCTTGGTCGCGTTTACGTCGTGTTGCACTCGGAAAACCGACGGCGGTTTTTTCTCCGACGAAGTGGCTTTTGGATTTTCATAAAAGTTACGGTTTTTTTCGCGAAATAAAATCCACAGTTATCCCGAATCCCATACCAACTACCGACCACGCGTCCAAAGAGGGCGGGACAAGTCCGCCCCTACAGGGTCAGGGTCTCTTGTTCGTTGGGCGATTATCGAAAGACAAGGGGCTGGATCTTCTCCTCGCGGCTTGGAATGAATTTGGAAGTGATCGTCCTTTGCTTCATATCGTTGGAGATGGTGAATTGGAAAAAGATATTGAATCAATTTCTGATCCATTGCTGGTTAAGCACGGCCACCTCTCACACGACGAGGTTTTGTCTTTGATGCGAAAGTGCGAAACGGTTACTGTTCCTTCGCGTGTATGGGAAAACCAGCCGACCGTGATTTTGGAGGCCTTGTCGCAAGGATGTCGAGTCATAGCTTCTGACGTCGGAGGTATTCCGGAAACTCTCGGCAATGCAGGGCGTCTGTTTCCCGCAGGAAATATCCAAGCTCTTCGAGATGCTTTAAGGCAAACGATAGGCAGAGTGCGCACCACAGAAGAGATCGCCGCCGCGCAAATCGTGATCGCACGTCATCGTGTTGACGATGCCGCGGACGTACTCGAGGCGTTCTTGAGATCGAATTTGAATACTCGCAATTTCCATCCTTCTTCTGTTTGAGGAGGAACGCTCCAATCCTTATCCGCTACAGCGCGAAGAGATTCCGCGACTTGTGGAGCTTTCCACCAATAGGAGTTCAGAACGACATAAACTAGATCCGTCCCGCCAAGTTTTGCAGCGTCCTTAGCAGTATCACGCGACGGCTCGCCGTAGGTCATTCGTAAAAACGTCTCGTATAGCGGACCGCCGGTTGGAATCGGATAGAAGAATACGTCACCGTCGTTTGTAGTCGAATATCTTTTGAATCCGAGTAGATCGACTGCGGCAGCCGACACGCTTTGATTTGCCAGCACGGTGTAAGGTTTTCCGTCCGCATCGTATTCGATGAGTTTTACCGCCTCTTGATCCGCGGCTCCAGTACTCCAACCGCGGCCAGTCACGAGCGCGTCGTGACGAGGGAGTGCGTTGTATGAAAGCGCGGTTCCAATAGCCACTACAAACGCAAGCATGACTAATGAATAAAGTCGTGGCACGCGTTTTAAGCGTTCAATAAAAATCGTCAATCCTGGAATCGCGGAAGGTATGAGACAGAGGATTGCGATAGTATTTAAACGGTCCGCGTAATTTCCTCGTTCGTAGTCGATAAGGAATGTGAAATCTCCGGTTGATTTCAGAGCCGTCGCCGCGATCCAAAGA
>JBBTQP010000037.1:4543-10371 GCA_038065635.1 Patescibacteria group bacterium
ACGAGACCGATTGGAATTCCGGCGAGAGGATGGGTTGCGGCTGCCCATCCAACAAGAATGATTGGAGCAATTGGATTGATCGTGCGTTCTCGAACGCCTAGGCAGAGGATGAGCGCGCAAAGTCCTAGGACGTAGGAGAAACCTTGTGGTGTCGTGGCTATGAAGCCGGTAAGAGGGAGAAGTGGGAGGATTAGAAAGGGGAACGAACGTAGCGAAAATTTATTCGCCTCGGCTGCGGAACTCGCTTCGCTCGAACAGTCCTCGCCTTCGGACGAATAAATTTTCGCTACGTTCGTTTTTTTTGGGAGGAGAGAAATGTAAATACAGAGCGGTAATAGTATTGATGCTGATATTGGAACCAGCCAATGGTCGATTGTTGTTATTGAGATGTCGGTTAGGCGGGTGAGCCAGGTGGTGAAGACGTATTGGCCGATGTAGTAAAACGGCATTGGTTGAAGCGTGCCGATGCGTAGGATGATTTTTTCGCTGGCTATGTGAAGAAAACCATCAAAGCCGTATCCGATGCGATAGAGTAGAGGGGTGATCGTGGTGGTTGCGGCGATGGCGATTGCGGAGAGCAGTGCGGCAAGGCGCGATGATTTGACTACGGCCGCGGAGAGTATTACCGCGGTCCAGATCAGGGCGATGGCCACGAGCACTCCGTTTTGTAGTAACGGCCAAGGCGTTCGAATGCTCTCGACTGTCGCTGCGTTATGAGCCGCACGCAGTACGAATCCAAATCCGCTCCCAGCGACGCAGATGCAAAGAAGACCCGCAAGGCGTTGTCGCATCGTCATTTTTTCGGCGACTTTTTCAACGGCTTCGTTTTCGTTTTGTTCAGTTGGTTTTATCCAAAAAAGAATTTGCGTTACGATAATTCCGGCCAGCAAACTGACGGCGTCACTCGTTGGTCCAAGCGGCCGTGCGGAGTAGTACCACGCGGTTTGAGCTATGCTTTGGATGGCCAAAAAAAGCACGATGCCGAGCGCGAACTGCGAAAATCGGAAGGGTTTTCCAAAAACTGCACGCATCAATAAATAGCCGTGGGAAAGCAGGATGAATGCCACGATAAACCAGATTATTTCGCTTTTTTGGCCTCCCGTTGTTTGCACGAGTAGGACGGCGGCGACGCATAGCGCGCTCATTGCCAGATATCGCAGTCGTTCTATCATATCTGAAGTTATGGTAGCATATAGTATCGGAATCTATGGCAGAACTAATGACGAACGAAACTGTACGCATTTATCCTCATGATCGGCTGATGAATGCGTTGCTGGTTCGTTTTTTGCCCCAACAGCTTCACCCGAATCACGTAACGCTGTTTAGATTTTTTCTAATTCCGTTCGTAGTTTATTACGTCTACATTTCCGATTGGTCGGTCGCCGTCCCACTTTTTGTTTTCGCGGCATTTACCGACGCGCTCGATGGCTCGATGGCGCGATTGCGAAAACAGATCACGGTTTGGGGCACGTTCGCGGATCCTGGCGCCGATAAACTTTTAATCGGATCAGTCGTCGTGGTTTTTGTGGCTAGAGAGGTGAATCCGGTGTTTGCAGCTGTTATTATTCTAGTAGAGGTACTCATTTTGCTCACAGGTCTCATACGCGGACGAAAGCGTATAGTTGTTAGCGCGAACTGGGCAGGGAAATTAAAGATGCTTTTTCAGGTGATAGGTGTCACTATGCTTTTGATAGCAAAATGGTCCGGTTTAAGTCTCCTCGTTCCGTTTTCAATCGGAACGCTTACTATCGCAATCGTGTTCGCGGTGGTGTCACTATTGACATATAGCCTGTAAAGTGATATAAGCAGAACACGGAGTTGATTCACAAAACAAGGAGTTCAGTTCATGGGTCAAGAAATCTTTCTCGAGAGATCAGCGGATGGAGAGATGAAGCCGACGTCGTTGATGAGCGGCGACAAGATCTTCATTGAGATTCTGACGGGATGCTGTCTCGTACAGATCTCGCGTCGGATCAGTGCGCTCGTTTGGGCGAGTCCAGATCACGGGAATGACGACAAGTATCCTCTCAACCTCCAGCTCAACGGCATAGCCGCTCTTGATTTGGCGATGCTTCTTTCGAACTGCTTTCAACTCTCCGTCGTTCGCTTGCCGTCACTGGAGAATAGTAGGAACGTCCGCCGTTTTCTAGTGAAGTAGCGGGCTTGAAGATCGAGCGAGCGCTCGGTCTTTTTTCTTGCTCGTTTTTGATAATGTTGTTATCATTTTATTCATGAAATCTGAAAAAGTTCTTACCTATACGGTCGTGTTTGATCCGGTGGAGAAAGGCGGATATGTTGTTTCGGTTCCAATGTTACCCGGATGTCTTACGCAAGGTGGAACCTTTGAGGAAGCAAAGCGTAATATAGAAGATGCTATTTCTGGTTATGTCGCTGTATTGAAAGAGGATGGCGACGAAATCCCACAAGAGTTTTCAGATCCTGTCATCGCACGAGTTACTACGCCAGATCCGGCTTGATTATGAGCGATCGATTGCCGCAGATTACTTCGCGGGAATTGATCCGTATCCTTGAGAGGCGCGGCTTTATGATTCGTCGTATAACTGGCGGACATATAATATTACGTCACGGCCAGACTAAACGCATGGCGACAGTTCCGTCACATCCGGGTGATCTTCAACGCGGACTTGTATTTGGGATATTGAAGCAAGCAGGAATTGATTTAGATGATTTTAAAAAAGATTTATGATAAATATTTTACGTCGTTTAACTCCAGCTTACATTTTGAGAGTTTATCATCGCGCCCTATCCTGGCTGGCGTCAGCGATCTACGGAAATCCATCAAATAAGCTGATCGTGATCGGAGTAACCGGAACCAACGGGAAGACTACGACCGCTTATTTCACGGCGAAAGCGCTTGAGGCATCGGGTCATCAGACGGGAAGTTCAAGTACCGCAATTTTCAAGGTAGGTGACAAGGAGTGGTTGAATAGTACGAAGATGACCATGGTCGGTCGTTTTGCTTTACAGCGGCTTCTTCGCGAAATGGTCAACGCCGGATGTCGGTACGCGGTTATCGAAACTTCTTCGCAAGGAGTAGTCCAGCATCGTCACGCGGACATCAACTACGATGTAATGGTTTTTACGAATCTGACGCCGGAACATATCGAAGCGCACGGAAGTTTTGAAAAGTACAAGCAAGCAAAGATCGAGGCGTTTCGTCACACCGCGAAATGTCCGCGAAAAGTTTTTAATGGAAAAACAATTCCAAAGATCGCTATATTGAATGCGAGAGATGCATCGTCCGTGGCGTTCGCGCTTCCGGAATTCGATAAGATTTCATGGTACGGAACGGACGGTACGTCCGGCGCGGATCTCATAGCGACAGAGATAAAATTAGAAGCAGAGAGCGTCTCGTTCAACGTACGAGGAAATAAAGTATTGTTGCATCTCCCAGGGCTCGTGAACGTTGAGAACGCTCTTGCGGCTCTTTTGACGTGCGATGCGTTATGCGTCCCGTTGTCTCGCGCCGTGGAAGCGCTTAGTGAAATTCAAAACGTTCCGGGTAGATTTGAGCGAATCGACGAAGGACAACCGTGGATCGTGATCGTGGATTATGCGCCGGAGCCGGAATCTCTCGCGCGGCTGTATGAAACACTTCGTCTTGTTCCTCGAAACCGCACAATCCACGTTCTCGGTTCCTGCGGCGGAGGGCGTGACGTTTCGCGACGTCCTATTCTCGGCAAGATGGCCGGAGAATTGGCGGACATTGTGATTGTCACAAACGAAGATCCGTATGACGATGACCCGCGACGAATTATGGATGAAGTGGCGGCAGGCGCTCGCGAAGCCGGAAAACTTCTCGGCAGAACTCTGTTTGTGATCGAAGATCGCGCGGAAGCTATCAACGAAGCAATGCGTCAGGCCGAGGCGGGAGACTTGGTTTTGCTTACCGGAAAGGGGAGCGAGCAGGCGATATGCGTGGAAAACGGCAAAAAGATTCCGTGGGACGAGCGTGAAGTGGCAAGAAAAGCCATTAAGGGAAGCTGGAAGTTGGAAGCTGGAATCTAGTGGTTGATTACTGTACAATCTACACGCCAGGGCGCATGGCATGTTAAACGGGGAGGGCGGGACAAGCCCGCCCCTACAACCGCTACTCGCTACTAACTATTCGCTCCATCATGTTCCACATCGAAGACGTTTTACAACTTAAAGAATCCGAAAAAGTTAAATTGTTTGTTAGACGACATCCGATGACGCTCCTGCCGGGTCTTTTTGTTGCAACGGTTTTGATAGTGATTCCGTTTTTTTTCATCTTTCCACTTTTTAGTTTTAGGATGCCGGGTGTCGCGGTTTTTCTTGCTTCTGTACTATTAGGGATAATCGTCGCTCTCCGCGCTTTCCTTCTTTGGGATTCTGATGTTTTGATAGTTACATCCGATCGCTTGGTTAAAGTTGATCAGAAGGGCGTGTTTTCAAGATTCGTTACGGAATTGGCAATGGGGTCCATAAGTGATGTTGCGTGGAAAAAGCACGGCGTGGTCGACACTTTATTTTCCGTCGGCTCACTTTCCGTAAACAGCCCAGCGGTATCGAAGACGATTGAGATTACGCGCATGTCGCATCCTGACCGATTGCACGGATTGATCAACGATCTTCGCCGCGCGTTATCTCCAAATAAATCGGAGACTCAAATCGGGAATGAAAATCGTGAACGGATCCACGGGTTGATGGCAGAGATGGAAAAACTTCCCGCGGAAACTCTTGAACAAATCGAGAAAGTTGTGCACGGCGGATCTACGGAGCGGGCGGAGTCACCCGGATTGGTGGTGCAAAAGAAATTGATCGAATAGAGATATTATGAGCGCTGTTTTACGCGGGAGGAATGATTCAAAGGCAAAAAGTTTTGCGCGATGGCCTGTGTTTATTATTGCGAACGCGGCGTTGCTTTTGGTTATCGGCGCATCAACTGTTAGAGAAACGTATCGCGGCTGGACTGTGGATCGCGAGATTCAAGCGCTTGGCGCAAAAGCGGAATCACTCGAAAGCCGTCGTTCGGAGTTGGAGACGTTGGCGCAGGAACTGGTTTCACCAGAGCGCGTTGAGCATGAGGCGCGGGCGCGTTTGGGCATGAAGAAGCCGGAAGAACGCGTGATAGTATTGGAAGGATATTCGGCGGATGTTTCGTCCGGAAATCTTGCGTCTGCCGGATACTCGGATCGGAAAGAGGATTTAAGGAGTAATCCGGAAAAGTGGAAAGAATATTTTTTCAAAGAGCGTGCAAATAATTAACTACTGTGATAATAGATGGGTTGAATAATTTCATATATGGAAAACAATGAACAAATGCCAGCGGAGGTAGGTGGGGAGGCGAAACCGTTGAAAAAAGGTTCGAAGAAAATGGGGGCCGTCGTTACCGCGATAGTTTTGTTGCTGGTAATCGTCGGAGGGGTGGCTGGCGTTATGTGGGAAGTCACGGTTAAACATGCGAGCGGCGCGGCTATTCGGAAAATTTCCGAGTTACTTCCTATTCCTGCAGCGCGCGTTGGTGGAAAAACCATACTCTATCGCGAGTATCTCAAGTCGCGAGACACGCTTGATACTTTTTTGAATTCCGAGGCCGCAAAAACGCAGGGAATAAATACGAAGCTCGATACGGACATGGAAAAGAACGTGCTTGAAAAACTCGTGAATCAAGCGGCGCTGGAAGAATTGGCGGAACAAAAAAAGATTACGGTGAATGACGAAGAGTTGCGAGCGTTTTTTGCGGATGTGGTCGCCGCGGCGTCAACCACGACTCCTGACGTCGGCGTGTATCTTTTGAAAAATTTCGGTTGGGACGAGGAGAATTTTAGGCAAGAGGTTCTCAA
>JBBTQP010000038.1:0-2976 GCA_038065635.1 Patescibacteria group bacterium
CTCTTCCGCGCTTTTGACTTTTGCCCTTCTGGCTTTCGCGCTATTTTAAAAATACGGGATGTGTCCCTCATTAATCCTCTATTTTAAAAATACGGGATGTGTCCCTCATTAATCCTCTCATTAATCCTCCCTCATTTCCTCCCTCATTAATCCTCCTTGCAGTCCATTTAGGCATTAATAAGGTGTTCCTGAAATAGTTTTTTAATTCTCTCCTCTGCAAATGTCTGTGTGATTTTCTCTTGCTCTAATCTGATATTATTTAGTCGTAAATGATTGTAAAGTTTCAATTCACTTTCCGAAAGTCGTTGTAAGTTTTGGTTTGTCGCCGGCCTGCCTTCTCCGTTTTTGAAACTTGCAAAAGTTTCGTCGTCCATCATTACTGCAATTGTGTTGGAGAAATATGTCCTGAATTGATTGAGGATTTGAAAACCTTGCGCATCAATGTCTCCCCAATAGTAAAACTGTTTGCCCTTTAACCAGTCGATGTCTTTGAGATAACTCACACTAAAACCCCCGCCACTCCAAATTGCAATTGTTTTTGTTAAATAGGGCAGGGCAAGAAAATTCATAAGATTTTCTGCAATAAAAATATTGTCGCAATGAGAATAAAAATTGTTAAACTCTGAAAGTGTCAAAGAAATATCTGTTGCTGTTTCAATCGGCGAAAGTTGTGGGTCCAAAAATCTAACTCTGATTAATGGCTCTCCGTATTTCAAGTTGAAACGCTTTTCAAATTTCTTTTCCCCTTGATTAATTTCCTCCGAAATTAAGAATTCCAAAAGCGATTGAATTACACTTTTATTTTCAGAAATGTATTTGGTGTGAATGTCAATCGGAAGTTGTCTGATATATAAATTTGGTTTCGGATTCGCTAAAAAATATTTACAAACTTTCAATGTGTCAAGCCATGTGTCATGCTCAATCAATTTTGTTGGATTTATTTTTATCCATTCGTGAAGTATCGGTAATCCTTGAATTATCAGGGAATGATTTCTTATAAATATTTCATATTCTTTTTCTTTCCCTGTAATCCGCAAATAATCATCAATGCTTTCTACAATAATTTTTCCTGGAACTTGTTGCTTGCCTATTTTATCAAATTGCCTTTCTTCTAAAATTAATTTATAACCAAGCTTCTTGCTCTCTTTAGAATGACCTTGCAGCAAGCGAATTGAATCCTTGTAAGCAGAAAGATTTTTCAAAATGTCTTTTGTACTTACTTTTCCAACTCTATTTATCTCTTTCGGAAAATACGGTATCGAATCAATAAAAGAAAGCAAAACATCTTTCCAGCATCTTAAACACTGCTCCTGTATTTGTTTCGGTGTTATCATGAGTTCGTTTCTGTTACTTCAACTCCGGTGAGTGCATTGTGTAAATGCTTTTGCTTTTTGTATTCCTCAACTGTCAAGTTCTGTAATTCCGAATTGTTACCATTTGTGTTTGAAACGTAATGAACAGAGTTAATGTAGTTTTCAATCACATGAATTTTTTGCAATGGAGTTACAATCAATAATTGCAAATTCAGTTTTTTGAAAAGTCCCAAGCCAAATTGCGTGCTTTCATCATCGCCCCTGCCAAATGCTTCGTCAATTACAACAAAGCGAAATGATTTACTTCTTGGTTCTCCATAAGACAAACCAAACTGATAAGCCAAAGCAGAAGCCAAAATTGTGTATGCTAATTTTTCTTTCTGTCCGCCTGACTTTCCTGATGTGCCTGCATAAAATTCTTTTTCTGAATTATCTTCGAAAAATTTTTCACTCGCATTAAAAATAAACCAATTTCTCACATCCGTTACTTTGTTGGTCCATTCAATTTGCTTGCTGTCGTTGCTGCTGAAACAGTCTAAAATTACCTTCACTTTTGTAAATCTGTCTTCTGTATAAGCATCACTTGTTCCCAAAATGCTGCTGTAACATTCTTTGAGTTCTCTTTTGAAATTATTTATGTCAGGGTCAGGGTTTCTATCGTCTAACAGTTTAATATAAGTGCCTTTATTGAATTCAATCTCCTTGAGGTGCTTATTTATTTCTTCAATTTTCTTTTTGATTGATTTGAAATGATTGTCAATTTTGCTGTCAAAAGCCACAATATCATTTATAGTGTTTTCATTCAGCATTTTTTTGAATCGTGCTTCATGCATCGGCAAACCTTCAAAAATAATTTTTTCAAATATTCTCAAATACTCTGTTCTCGCTTCAATTTCAACACTTAGCTCAAGCGATTCAGAAGGATAGGTATCTTTAAACTCCTTCATAACCTTCGTTATTTCTCTCCCAGCTTTAGACAGCTTTTCATTGAGCTTGTCTTTCTCTCCGTTCTTTCCGGTGAATTTTGTGTTCAACTCTTTTGCGATGGTGTCTATATTTTTGAATGTGAGTTTTTCATCGGTAAGCAATTCATCAACCTTAGGGAAGTAAACTTCAACTTCACTTTGGAGCAGTGAATTTTTAGTTGTGTTGCAGGTTTCAATTTCTGTTTCGTAATTGCGGATGTTTGTTTCTACTCCTCCAATTTCTTTTGCCTTTGTTTTTTGGTTTACGTCCAATGTTTCAATCTCTCCTAAAACAATAGCCAATTGTGCTTGCAGTTCTTTCAAAATATCATTACTGCTCTCCAAATTCCTTCTCTCATGTTCTAATTTAGAAATCTCTCTTACTTCGTCATGCCAATTCAAGTCATTCCAATTGGTGTAAGAAACCACCAAATTGAGCTTGGTGTTTAAAGTTGTGTTATTGGCAATTTCTATTTTTAATTTTCCTAAGGCAGAATCAACTTCACCCTTCTCTTTTTGTAAATCAGTTAAGTGTTTTTCAACTGCAAGAATTTTCTCCTTATTAGTCCAACCCAAAACAAAGTTTCTCCTGTCCCACAACTCTCTTCTGTCGTCTTTTGTATGGCGTTGACTCCCTGTCTTAAATTGTCCTTCTTTTGTAATTACATCACTTTGCTTTTGGAATTCTTCAAGCGAAA
>JBBTQP010000039.1:0-5268 GCA_038065635.1 Patescibacteria group bacterium
GAGGTTACTCCAAAAAATATCAGACTGAGAAAGGTTTTGCTGAAGGAATTTGAAAGAAAGCGCGTGTCTTAACATATTCCGACGTCGGACGTCGGAATATGAGATGATGAGACAATGGTACTTGACAAAATCTCAATTTTGTGCTATATTAAATTTGAGTAAATGAAGCTCTTTTCCCCTGAAATGTCGATAAACAGCGGCTTTTTGGGGGAAGGGAGATTCGGATGAAATCAGCGATTAATCTGCTCATTACGTTGGGCGCTCTGGTGCTTGCCATCTACGGCATGTATCACGGTGCCCTCTGGGTCGGCCGCAAGGCAGACCAGGGGTTGGACAAGGCCATCGAAGCGACGGAGGACCCAAGACCGTTCCTCCGCTTCATGAAGCGAATCGGCGGCTAACCCCTCCGATCGTCCACACCCACACTCGACCCCCGCTGTTCCGCAAGGAACTCCGGGGGTCTTGCTTTTTTATAAGAAAGGTATGTCATCCTGAGGTAATCCGAAGGATCTTCAATTTTATATTCTCGACAGCGGCTCCATGTTGAAGATTCCTCGTCGCTCCGACTTCTCTCGGAGAGACAGTGTGCTACCAGCACTCCTGACAAGGATTTTCCATGCAATTTGATCACTTTGGCAAACACAAAATCTCGTGCTACATTTTCACCCTACACTAAACACCTATGCGAACCGAAGTCGTGCTCGACATTGAAACAAAAAACACATTCCAAGACATCGGTTCGTATAACGCCTCGCTACTTTCGATCTCTGTGATCGGTTGTTATTTTTACGAGACGGACACGTTCGAAACCTTTTTTGAAGAAGACCTGCCGAAGCTCTGGCCGCGGCTCGAACGGAGCGACCGAATTATCGGCTTCAATCTTTTCGGTTTTGATTATCCGTGTATGCAAACTTACTACACGGGTGATCTGATGAAACTCCCGACTATTGATATTCTAAAAGAGATTGAGAAGCGAATCGGGTTTCGAGTTAAACTGGACATCGTCGCGCAAGCAACTATCGGCACGGGAAAAAGCGGACATGGACTTCAGGCCGTTGAGTTCTGGAAAAAAGGACAATTGGAAGAATTAAAAAGCTATTGCCTCCAAGACGTACGCGTAACTAGAGACGTTTACGAATACGCGCTGGATAAACAAGAAATATTTTACTTTGATAGGATGGGACAAAAGCAGGGGATTCCTATGCCGATAATTCCTCCGGAGCCGGAAAAAAAGCCGATTATTAACTTAAGTCTTGGTTTATGAACGTTATCCACATTTGAACCTGCGACCACTATATCTTGTGGTATAATATGTTTGCGACCACAAGATGTAGTGGTCGCACGGTCCAAAAACCGTGCCGACACACACTCTCGTTCGTCATCTCACGATACGAACAGGAGTAAAACCTCCCAATTATGGGAGAACACGCGCTTTGATGACTTTTTAAGTCGTCAAAAAAAATAAAAATTCATTCACTCAAACCCGTTCATATGAAGGAGGCGGCTATGTTAGTGCAATCAAAAGCGAAAGAAGAAGCTGAAGCCGTATGGAATTACGTGACTTCCGTAAAATCCATCCGAAGAAGAGATGGAACGATTGATGATTTCAAACTGGAAAAAATCCAACGGTCTTTGAACGCGGCTTTTGCGGCTGCAGGAATGACGCCTGAAAGCAACAACTTCGCAGAACGACGGGTTTTGAAACACGTGCTGACGCGGCTGATACAAAAATTCGACGGACACACAATGCCGAGCACGGATGTACTCCGAGAACTTATCGGAGTGACGCTTATCGACAACAATCTCACGCACGTCGCCAAGCGATATTTGGCGTATAGAACATCAACGATCAAGATTTCGGAAGAGCCCGTTTACGGAAAAGGGATTAAAGTCGGCAGAATGTACACCAAGGAAGGCGTACATCCTTACGATGAATTGGAATGGGAAACGCGAGACGCTGTCATCACGAACGAGAAAAACGAGACTGTTTTTGAACAAAAGAACATCGAAGTACCGAAAACATACAGCCAGTCCGCCACCAACATAATCGCATCCAAATATTTCCGAGGACGAATCGGAACGCCGGAACGTGAGGAATCCGTCCGTGAAATGATCGACCGCGTGGCGAAAACGATCGCCACATGGGGAAGACACGGCGGTTATTTTATTTCGGAAACCGACGCTTCGGTTTTTGAATCAGAGCTGACTTCAATACTCGTAAATCAACGCGCCGCTTTCAACAGTCCGGTCTGGTTCAACGTAGGAATTCAAAAGTCACCGCAATGCTCCGCGTGTTTCATCAACTCTGTTCACGACGACATGCGCTCAATCTTGGGATTGGCTATGACAGAGGGAATGCTGTTCAAATACGGATCAGGCGCCGGATCAAACCTCTCCTCCCTCCGCTCATCTAAAGAAAAACTAGGGAGTTCGTCGGGATATTCTTCAGGCCCGGTTTCATTCATGCGCGGCTATGATGCTTTCGCTGGCGTAATAAAAAGCGGTGGAAAGACGAGACGCGCCGCGAAAATGGTCATCCTCGATATCGATCACCCTGACATTCTCGAATTCACGTGGTGTAAAGCGAAAGAGGAAAAGAAGGCCCACGCGCTCATCGATGCCGGTTATGACGGTGCCTATACTGGCGAGGCATACGGCTCCATCTCATTTCAAAACGCGAACAACTCCGTGCGAGTGACGGATGAATTCATGAATGCTGTAGAGCAGGACAAAGAGTTTCAAACGAAATACATCACAAACGGCGAACCTTGCGAAACATTCAAGGCAAAGGAAATAATGCGGCAAATCTCGGACGCCGCGTGGCAATGCGGAGATCCTGGAATCCAATACGACACGACGATCAACGACTGGCACACATGTCCCGACACGGATCGAATCTACGCATCAAATCCATGTTCGGAGTACATGTTCTTAAACGACTCCGCGTGCAATCTGGCATCCGTAAACCTAATGAAGTGCCGGATGCCGAATGGAGAATTCGACGTGAAGCAATTCGAACATTGCTGCAGAATCATGATCACGGCGCAGGAAATTCTGGTCGGTTTTTCCTCATACCCGAATCCCGCGATAGAGGAGACCTCGTATAACTACCGCCCTCTCGGTCTTGGTTACGCAAATTTGGGATCGCTTCTCATGAGCATGGGCCTTCCATACGATTCCGTAGATGGGAGAAATTTCGCCGCCGCAATAACGTCCGTAATGTCAGGTACGGCGTATGACCAATCCTCGAAGATCGCGGAAAAACTAGGGACGTTTCAAGGATACGCGGCCAATCGTGATTCCATGCTTCGTGTTATCAAAAAACACCGCGATGCGGCAAGTCAGATTAAATCACAAGGAGTCACGGATGAACTGCTCGCGCGCGCTTCGTCCGCATGGGACGAAGCTTTGGAGCATGGAGAAAAATACGGATTCCGCAACGCTCAAATTTCAGTTTTGGCGCCAACCGGAACAATCGCGTTTTTGATGGACTGTGACACGACAGGGATTGAACCTGATATTGCACTTGTAAAATACAAGTGGTTGGTTGGCGGTGGAATGATGAAAATCGTAAATCAAACCGTGCCGAACACGTTACACAAGCTCGGTTACTCTGAGACGGAATGCCGTGAGATTCTCGAACATGTAGACGCGCAAGATACGATCGAAGGCGCGCCTCATCTCAAACCCGAACATTTGGCGATATTTGATTGCGCGTTCAAGCCGGCAAAAGGAACGCGATCGATTCAATATATGGGCCATTTGAGAATGATGAGTGCGGTACAGCCGTTCATTTCAGGCGCCATCTCCAAAACCGTAAACATGCCGAGCAACGCGACCGTGGAAGATATTATGAGCGTGTATATCGAGGGCTGGAAATTAGGATTGAAAGCCGTTGCGATATACCGTGATGGCTGCAAAAGATCTCAACCTCTGACTATGACTAAGAAAGCGGTTAACGAAAAAGAAGAAAAAAAGGAGACGCCAGTGGTTGTAGTTGCCGCAAAGACAGACGGTCCGCGACGTCGAAGACTTCCGGATGAAAGAAAATCACTCACGCACAAATTTCAAATCGGAGCGCATGAGGGATACATCACGGTTGGTCTATACGATGACGGAACTCCTGGAGAAGTTTTCATCAGCATGAACAAAGAGGGGAGTACGCTTTCCGGACTCATGGACGCGTTCGCGACTTCAGTATCAGTCGGACTTCAATATGGAGTTCCGCTTAAAATCCTTGTAAACAAATTCTCTCACGTCCGCTTCGAGCCATCCGGCTTCACCACGAATCCGAACATCCGAGTTGCGAAATCCATCATCGACTACATCTTCCGATGGATGGGAATGAAGTTCCTGCCGGTGGAAGAGCACGCGAACCTCGGTCTGAACATGAACCCGACACCTGAAGTTACTGATGACGCAACGGCTACGGAGCAGGCAAAGCGCGATTTCGCGGATCAACCGCAACAGGGATCGCTTTTGGGACAGCCATCCAAAAATCTGGACATGCTTAAACTTCAAGCGACTTTCAACAACCAATCCGACGCTCCGGCATGCGACACTTGTGGAAGCATGATGGTACGAAACGGCGCCTGCTATAAGTGCTTAAACTGCGGGACTGTTGCAGGATGCTCCTGAACTGTCATTGCGTAGCCAATATACAAAAAGGCGTGGCGATCTTGTCCTATCCGTCATTGCGAGGAGCCAGCAGGCGACGTGGCAATCTCATAAAAGAAAAAGTATTACTCCTATTAGATTGCCGCGTCGTTGCTACTCCTCGCAATGACGAAATAGTATTTGAAATTATCCTCGTATGAAAATCCCGACAACGAGGTTGTCGGGGAGGGTGAGGCGGAGAAACGCCGCTAGGAAGGCGAATCTCCGTAGAAGAACAGGTCGTCGTCGCTCAAGCCGCTCTGGACCGGCGTGACGCGGATCGAGACTTTGCCGGATGGCAACTCGTTCACTTGGATCTCGACGTTCTTGCCGTTCACGACCGCGCGGCCGAATCCGGAAAATCCGAAACCTGCAATGATGCGAAGCATCTGGCGCACCGCCACCACGAGCTCGTGGCTGAGCGATGAGTCCTCGAGGTTCACGATGGCACAGCCCGTCTTCGACTGACCGATGGTACTGATTTGCAAGTCCACATACGCCCTCGCCATTGCTTCCAATCCTTTATCCAACCGCATTCCACGATCTCCTTGTTGAGTTACACGAAACAGGAAGCCGAGATAATAATACAAACAATATCTTCCGTCAACCATG
>JBBTQP010000040.1:0-2207 GCA_038065635.1 Patescibacteria group bacterium
GATTTGCGACTGTGAGTGAGTTGAGCAGAAGGGAGGAGCCGGAAGCGGAGGTAAAGAAAAGGTTGGTTGACGTTGTATTCGTAGTCGTAGAATTGCCGGTGATCATGTTGCCGAGATACGCGGTGCCGGAGGCGTACACATCTTTCCAAGCGGCTCCCGCCTTTCCAAAGTTGTACAAATTATTCGATCCGGCGAATGTGTGATCATTGAACTGAACACCGTTTGAGTTAAAAATTGCCATGTCCGTCGTTCCGGCGCGTGAAATACGGATATCTTGCGCGGCAGGGCTGTAGATACCGGAATTCGTTGAAGAAGAGAAGAGAATCGCCGGTCTTCCAACGGAACCTCCGGCGATAGTTAAAGTTCCTGAAGAATAAATATCCTTCCAAGAATTATTCGTCGCCCCCAAATCATTACTGCCGTTCGACAGTGGAAAATGGTTTGTGGAATAAACGTTTCCACTGCTGTTGATGTAGAGCTTTGTAGCACCGCCGATATTCATTCCAAAACTATTCGCGCCGAGATATGACAATCCTGTATCGGTATCCCCTTCAAACGTATAAGTCGGATAACTCGTCGAGTTCGGAGTCGTAGATGACGCAGAGAAGTATCCGCCGTGAATCGTTCCGCTTGCATAGACATCTCTCCAAGACTTCGTACTCGTCCCGATATCGAACGCGTTGTTCGCGAGCGGGATTAGATTTCCGTTGATGTTGGTGACGCTTAGATTAGTTGAAGTGACGTTCGTGAAGTTGATGTTTGCGATTGTCGCGTTGGTGGCGTAGAAATTCGTGGTTGTTGCGTTTGTTGAGGTTACATTTCCGAAAACTCCGTTGAATCGCAGCGTGTTGTAGCCGATTGAATATACGGTATCCGTTGCAGGTAATAGATCGGAATTCACCAATGCGTTAACAAAAAGGTTATTGAACACCGGAGTCGCGACTGTCTGAACGTAAGATCCGGCTTGATTCGCCTGCGTGAGTTGAGCGCCCCATGCGTAAACAGTTCCCGCCAACCCGTCGCCGCATACCCCCACGCGATTATCAAGCCCGAGTTGAAATGATGTGTCAGTCGTCAATGACCTTACGGTTACGTAATATCTTGCCCAACCCGTAGTAAGACTTATCGCCTTACACCCCAAAGGGGATTGCGGTTGTGGAGTAAGTCTTATACCAATAGTCGCTTTGGCTGGTGAATATAACCAAACCGAAAATGTAAAATCGCCTCCGGCCATGCCGGTTGGCATTGTTACGCTCTGATAAAAATACGAAGTCGTCGTGGCAAAATCGATTTGTTCAGCGGTAGTAGTGCCGACGGGCGCGGATACGACATTAGCCGTGGTAGTAACGCCAGCATCAATTACATGCCATGATGAGTTATCCAACTGCTCGCTGTAAAGAAGTATGTTGGAACCGCCTCCAAGCGTGACATTTCCATTCACCGCAAACGTCCCAGTAGTAGTCGCATTCGTGGTCGTAGAATTGCCAGTGATCATGTTGCCGAGGTACGCGGTGCCGGAAGCGTAGATGTTTCTCCAAGCGATCCCGGCACTACCGATATCTACACTATTATTGATTTGCGAATAGAATGCGCCCTTTATCGTCATGTCCCCATTGTCAATCTTCATTACCTGTAATCCAAGCACCGAAATTCCTACGGCTGAACCCGTATGATAAACACCGTCCCTGCTAAGTCCGCTGAATGTAAACGCGGGGTTTGTTATTGAACCGAAATTCGCAACGAACTGCGTAGACGAAACCGCCGCCGCGAATGTCGAGGTGACCGCTGATGAACCCGCTACGACAATCGACGTTCCGACGCGCAACGTTCCGCTGGCGTAAACGTCTCTCCATGATTTGGTACTCGTTCCGATATCGAACGCGTTGTTAGCCAGAGATATCAGGTTGCTATTTATGTTGGTGACTGCGAGATATGTGGTCGTCGCATTCGTTGAAGTAACATTCCCAAACACTCCGTTGTATCTTAGCGAGTTCGATCCGAGAGAAACCGCGAGATCGGTCGATGGTGTGATGAATCCTCCGGATGCGTCGATCGTCAGATTGCCGTCAGTCTTTGAGATGAAGCCGTTGCCGTATATGGTCGATCCTGTTCCTGCGACGAATGCTCCGTTGGTGTAGACGGATGTTGCAGATCCGATATTGCCTTGTACGAATAAATCGTTTCCGGAGAATTGGAACGCGGCGTTC
>JBBTQP010000041.1:0-2071 GCA_038065635.1 Patescibacteria group bacterium
TTAAGTACTTCAATATCACGCCCCCAGCAGAACGCAGGAAAATCGCCAATAAAGTGACCAAGTTTTTCTAAAGCATCACTAAAAGTGATACCTTGCGCATCGACATCAGCTTGCGTGATACCCGTAAAAGACACTATGAAATCGGAAAGAGTAGGATTTTTAACCGGACTTACGTACTCAATGAAATGCGCCATTTCTTCTAGATCGATTCCGGTGATTTGAATTGCGCCCATTTGGATTATCTCTCGATACTCGTTTTCACCGGACCAATTTCGCGCATAACTCCCTTCCCATGCGGTGTATTCTAGATCAAAAAAAACAAAAATTTCAGGAAATGACGTCTGCGCCAAGTTCGGCGTATTTTGATTTTGCATAAATGGAATTATACCGTAATCTAAACTCAATGCACCAATTACCTCAATTTCTAATTATTTTTCAGGATTCTTCGACGTCCCTCTCTTGAGAACCTCATCAAGCAAAATACTTTCGTCTTCCGGTAAGTGCGTTATGGTGATCGTTATTTTTACTTTGCTGAAATCGATCTGCTTTCCTTGTTGCTTTGCAAGCGCGATCGCGGTAGCGCGATGATGCCCGTCAAGACAAACGATTTTATTTATATCGTCTCGTATCAGTCCGATAAACTCGGTTGTGAACGGCAAACCGTTCAAGATGTTCAAAACTCCTTCATGCTTACTAAATATCTCGAACTGTTCAGGTATGTTCAATAGTTCTTCAAACGAAGTTATATTTTTTTCGACAACCCTTGCTTGCCAACCTCCATACGGACCAATGAGCATTTGTGAGATTTCTTCCGTTGGTTCGGTAAATTCAAAAATCTGCCACTCGCGTTTATCTGCGCCTATTTGACTCGCCGTAAATCGTCTCCAAGATTCCCAATCCGGCCAACCTTTGATTTTCGTGGCGCAATGAATCCAAGATGGATTGCCAGCTTCGCGTTCGCGCCAACCGTCAAATACTTCTTCATAAGTTGCGTTTCTTAAAAAAATCATATCGTTAACCGCTATAATCCTTTCTGCGAACGCGCCATTACGGCAAAATGGTCGAGGTAGCGAGATAGTCCTAAATCGAATACTCCTGTCGATTGCTTTTCTTCCATTGACTCGCACCACGATTCTCGCACGCGAGCGACCTCTTTTCTCTTAGGGCCCCGCCAACGTTCATCCGCTAGCGTAAGATCAAGTAATTCAATGGAACGCACGAAAGCATTTTCTGCGAATTCCGCGTTTCCTTTTTGACGCCATGAAATAGTGCGATTCACTTCGCTGCCGATATTTCCCATCTGTTCGGCGAGACTTAAAGTAAACCAGCGTCCTTCTGCAAGAACTTGATGTTGAGTCGGCATATCAATCGACAACAATTCGATTCACGATTTCTATGATTTTTCGCCGAATGTCCTCGCTCTCAACTGAACGTGAGCGATTCCCTTGGCTCGGCCGGATATTTATCATTGAGTCGAATTCGATCCTCTCTTCGCGCGGCAAAGCATGATAAATATTTATCCCCCAAAGATCGTTTTGCGACGATCCTCTATCCAGCATCACCTGTTCCTCGTCGGCATGCAATTCACCGCCGAGCGCCATGACGCCTTTTTCGATGTCGACAACGCCTTTAACCATATCTCCGAATCGCTTTTTAGCAAGTTCCTCGACTTCTTGTTTAGTTATACGATCCGTAATAACAACGATATCTTGTTCCATGAAATGGATACTACCATAACAACTCAATAAATCTAAAATTGAGTCGCAATTGCTGAACGAAGCTCGAACCTATTTTGAACAAAATCCCGACTGATTTCCGCGCTTCGCGCGGCAGAAACTGAACGCTCGGACGGGCAAAAAGGAAGGGAGTTGGGGGGGAAGGAATTTTTGCCCGCCCTCGCTTTCCGATTCCGATTTTTTTCCGCCGCCGAATTTCGTGCCAGTAAAACTGGCACGCCGCCTTTACCTTTGTATTTTACTAAAAATGTGCGAGTAAATCCAGAACCATGAACGCACGAAATGAATTACCACGGGCTAAAGCCCGATGGTTTCGATTTTCATAACTCAAGTCG
>JBBTQP010000042.1:0-18938 GCA_038065635.1 Patescibacteria group bacterium
CCCAGCAGGGGCGTGGCAATCTAATCAGAGGATATATTACTCTTACTAGATTGCCGCGTCGTTGCTACTCCTCGCAATGACAGTTGATTAGATTGCCGCGTCGTTGCTACTCCTCGCAATGACAGAGTGGTAGATTGCTACGTCGCACGAGCCTCCTCGCAATGACAAAGATCTTAAAGAATGTTTTTCGGATTCGCTGGGGCGACCCCGACTGCGTCGTAGAACTCCTGTCTTTCGAGTGTTTCTTTTTCGATAAGCGTTGCCGCGACTTTTTCGATTCTTTCGGTGTTTGACGAGATGATGTCGTTCGCCGTTGCGAGGCCTCCGGAGATTAGCGCGTCGATTTCTTTGTCGATTTTTTCTGCGATCGCTTCGGAGTAATCTCGATTTTCGTGAATCTCGCGGCCGAGGAATATCATATCTGCCTGCTCGCCGTAGACGCGAGGTCCTAGCGCATCGCTCATTCCCCATTTTGTGACCATGTCTCGCGCAAGTCGCGTCGCCTGTCTCATGTCGCTCGAGGCGCCGGTTGTGATATCGCCGAAAAATTTCTTTTCCGCCGCGTATCCTCCGAGCATGACAGCGATGTCCTCAACGTATTCGTCGCGGCGGCGCATCTTTTTATCCTCGATCGGCAACTTGATGGTGTATCCGGCGGCGCGTCCTCGAGAAATGATAGAAATTTTTTGCACCGGATCCGTGTGCGCTTGAAGGTGAGCGACGACCGCGTGACCTATCTCGTGTACGGCAGTGATTTTACGTTCCTCTTCATTCATCAGGTGACTTGTGCGAACAGGGCCGAGCATGACTTTCTCGATCGAGTTCAACAGATCGCTTTCCGTGATTGTTGTTTGGTCTTTTCGCGCGGCAAGAATCGCGGCTTCGTTCATCAAGTTAGCGAGATCCGCGCCGCTGAAACCCGGAGTACGTTCCGCGAGCTTTTTGAGCACGATGTCTTGCGCGAGCGGTTTGTTTTTCGCGTGAATCCCAAGAATCGCTTCGCGGTCCGGCAGATCCGGAAGATCCAAAATTACGCGGCGGTCAAAACGTCCCGGTCTAAGCAGCGCAGGATCCAGCACGTCCGGACGGTTGGTCGCGGCGATTACTATGATTCCGAGGTTTGGTTCAAACCCGTCCATCTCCACAAGAATTTGGTTTAGCGTCTGTTCGCGTTCGTCGTGCGAACCTCCGAGACCGGAACCGCGCTGGCGGCCGACAGCATCAATCTCATCTATAAATACGATGCACGGCGCGCTCTTTTTCGCTTTGGTAAAAAGATCCCTGACGCGGGACGCGCCGACTCCGACGAACATCTCCACGAATTCGGATCCGCTCATGTGGAAGAAAGGGACGCCTGCCTCACCGGAAACGGCTCGCGCCAAAAGCGTTTTTCCGGTTCCGGGCGCGCCCATCAGCAGTACTCCTTTAGGAATTTTTGCACCCAAGGCGATGAATTTTTGCGGACTTCGTAGAAACTCCACGATCTCAAGTAATTCTTCTTTTGCCTCGCGCGCGCCTGCGACATCGGCAAACTTAATCTTGTCTTTTTCATCCTTTTGCATTTCACGCGCTCCGGATTGGCCGAACATCAGAGCTTTGCTGTTTTGTCCCTGCGCTTGTCGAAGAACAAACCACATTATGCCGAGGATCAGGAGGAACGGGATTACGTTTGGAAGAATAACTGCCGCCCAATAGCCAACGCCGGAACTTTCTTTTACTTCAACCTGGATAGCTCGAATCTTCTCCGGCGACACGCCGTAATTTTTCAGGAGTTCGGAAAGCGATTCTCCGGATTCTTTTTTGACAGTTGCCTTGGTGTCGTCGCTTAATACGACTTCAACTTCGGTTCCGCGCACTGTCACGGATTTTACTTTTCCGTCCTCGATGTTCTGCGCGAAAGTTGAGAGATTTAAGTTGTTCGGAGTTCCTACGTTTACGAACGCGAGAATGCCGCCTACAAGAAGAAGCGCGCCGACAAAAAGAAGGACGTGTCGGACGGTTTGGCTCATACTTTTTCAGCTTCTTCTTTTGACTTTTTCAGCGATAGACCGAGGCGATGATTTTCAGGATCAAGCGAAACGATGCGGAATTCGAATTCATCTCCAACGCGTGCGACTTCGTTCACGTCCTTCACGGGTTTCGCAGCCAATTCGCTGATGTGCGCGAGGCCGTGGATTTCCGGATCAAGCTCCACGAACAAACCAAACGGGTTGATTTTGAGAACGCGACCCTTAACGGCTTGTCCCAATTTGTATTTCTCCCCGACGTCTTTCCACGGATCCTGAACAAGCTTTTTCATTGAGAGGAATATTTTCGATCCTTCGATGTTGATGATTTCCGCGCGTACATGGTCGCCCTGTTTCAAAACGTCGCGAGGATGATCGATGCGTTGCCATGCGATTTCCGAGATGTGCACGAGTCCTTCGAGGTTTGTGTCGAAGCGGACGAAGGCGCCGAAATCCGTAACGGCCGTGACTTCTCCTTCCACCGTGTCTCCGACTTTGAATTTTGCGATCACGCCTTCCTGTTGAGTCTCCCAGACCGCTTTTTCAGAAACTATGAGTTTCTCTTCTTCCTCGTTTACGTCGATTACTTTTACGTTAGCCGACGTACCGATAAGCTCGCGGAGTTTTTCCAGGATTTTTGCTTTTTCACCACCGGAAACACGCGGATAATTCTCTGGAGAAAGCTGCGAAACAGGAAGGAACCCGACTACGCTTTCTAGGCGCACGAGTAGTCCGCCTTTGTTCGCATCCAAAATTTTAACCGGAACCACGCTTCCCGCAGTGAACATTTCTTTAAGTTTATCCCATGCCTTTTTGCGACCGGCTCCTTTGAGTGAGAGCTCTAGTTCGCCGAATTCGTTTTCAAGTTCAAAAACCGTGGCCTCCACTTCATCGCCAACCGCCAAGTGCGCGTTAGGATCGAGTTCAGGACCACGTACGAGTCCGATGGCAATGCCGCCGATATCTACGCGGACTTCGTTACGTCCGACCGAGATAACGACACCACCTACCACGTCACCCTTTTTAGGAAAATTTACTCCAACGCCATCGTCTATCAAACGCTTCATTTCTTCGGACGGCACTTGTTCGCTGACGGCCGTTTTCGTCGTTGTATTCATATATTTCGCACATTACCCGGCAGTCGCCAGGCTCCGTCCCAGGTAGGGAGTCGGAGGATTAAATAAGGTGCGTGCACTATATAGGAATATGTAATTTTTCGCAAGGGTTGAGACAGACGTCCGATTGAGCGGTCGTATGCTATACTTTCGCCATGTCAGACACGTTTTTTTTGGATTTATACGACGCTCCGCGAGTGGTGGATTTTTTGGTGGATGCGGCTGCGTATGCGGATGCAAAAGAGCGGGTCGCAGCCGACGATCGGGCTAGGAGATATCACGATGGAGAAGCTTTGGACAAGAGCAAGCTTGCTAGCGCGGCGGTCAAACTCGGTTGGAACACATGGCCTGCGCGAACGGCGGTCGTAGAAACGTTGAACGGCGAACGATCGGATAAAGAATGGTCGAGCGTCATCGCAGCCGTCCGTCCTTCCACCGCTCATCTTCTACAAAGATTTAAAAAAGCGAGCGAGTCAAAGACGTTGGAAGAATTGCTTGCGCATGAAGAGGTTGAGACGGCGCTGCGCGAGGGGGAGCGAATGGAAGTTAATGAGATCAGAAAGCACGTACGCGAAGATTTTTGGAAGACAGACGGCGGAAAGATTGAAGAGATCGTAAAGAAACGGCAAGGCATTCGCGACGAATATAAAAAACTATTGGGGGAATTGCGCGAACTCGCGGTTTCTTTTCAGCCGGTGATGCAGGACGAGGTTTTTTCAAAGATAAAGCACTACGAAAATCGCATTCTTTTCGCAGCAGAGACCGTACCCATGGAAATTTTGGAGAAAGAAATTCAATACTACACCGAACAAAAAGAAATCAGCCCGCTCGAGCAGGGCTGATTTCTTTTTATCCTCCCCCTTACGAAGGGGGAGTTAGAGGGGGTATGATCCCGAATTCTCGGAGGAGACCTCCCCTTGCCCCTCCTTTCCGCCTGAGGCGGATCTGCCTCAGGCATGACGCAAGGAGGGGGATGGAGCAAACGTGAACAATCTAGTATCTATATATCGTCTTATACCCTGTCCAGAGCGAGTAGCCGGCACTGTCGGTTAACGTCGCGCCGTAGGTCACGGTTGAGTTTGGATAAGGGCCGCCCGTCCAAGAGCAAGTGGTCGCGTTATAACAGGTTTGTACAACCTGCGCGTTCACAAGAAGGTCTATTCGCGCCACGCCGTTTTGATCTCCGGCTTCGGCGTTGAAAGTGATGTACTGACTTCCCGTATACCCCGAATCGTGATCCGACTTTGTTTGAATCCATCCGGGTATATTCGCAGGTCCGTAGTAAGTCGTGTTCCTCGGATTGTACGATGTGTTTTGCACAAGAAGTGATCGAGTGTCGCTCCACGAAGATTGGCCGTTCGCGTCTACAGCTCGCGCCGAAAGTGTGATATTCGAACCATCGGTGTAGTCAGCCGAGGAGATATCCAGGCCGCATTCGACGTTGCCTTGTGCGTTTGAGAAGTAACAGTTGCGGCGTACTGTTCCGTTCACCATGATTTCAACCTGCGCAATACCGTCGTTATCCCACGCGCCCACATGGTACGAGGCGGTGCCGTTTAGCGTCGTGATGTACCCAGGGATTGTCCACGTCCAGATCGCAGGAGGAACGGACTTTGAAGAAACGGATGAGGCGGTGGAAATTGCAGTTCCGTTTACGACAAGCGTCTCGACCGCGGAGCCGGTATTGTATCCATAACGATTGGTCGCGACCGCGCGGAATTTTACTGCGCGATTTACGTTGCCATTGCTGTAATAGACAGAGGCGAAGTTACATGTGGCTCCACCGCATGTTTTGACTTTCGCTTCGTTCACGTACAGGTCGATTTTTTCTACTCCGTTATAATCCGTCGCCTCGGCGCTGTAGTTAAAAGTACCTCCGCTTTTGACAGTGAAGCTGGATGGACTGCCAGATGTAGTCAGTCTCGGACCTTTGTTTGACGTGAAGACTCCGCCGCCGGAACCGGTTGTTACGTTAGTGTAGTTCGCTGCTTGATACGCATTTGATACTCTCACCAGTTTTGCAGTTAGAGGAGAGGCGGGACCGCTCTGATAGTCGTTTGAAATCGCTCCGCCGAGAAGTATCGTGCCGCTGCCGTTTGAAGCGGAGGTAACGAAGTAGTCGCTGGTTTTTCCGGCGGATTCAACGCGTCCGTCAAGGTATACGTTGTGAATATTTTTTTCATTATCGATCAGCAACCAATACGCTCCTGTCCAAAGAGCTTTGCTTGGTTTGAGAGCTTGATTTGGATATTTTCTAATGGTCGTCCCGGAAACAATTCCAATAGACGATCCGCTGATTATGACGGCCTCGTTTCCGTTGCTATTTAAGGAACTTTGACTACCGCCGACTACGGAGGCGACGTCGTTTGAAATATCGGTAAAACTGGATCCGTTAGAATAGACATATGCCGCGACAGGTGACCACGTGCCGTAATAGCCATAGCTGTACTGCGATGCAACGAACAGCCACTGGTTTCCGTTGATCGGTGCGATAGTGGAATTGCACGAAGGATCCTCAACGCTCAAGCGACAATAGCGAAGTCCGCCGTATGTTGACGCCTTAATGCTCAAGTTGGATTTTAGCGTACTTGGCAAAACGAGTTCTGTAGGAATGGAATTAACGCCAGTATCCGTGTGCCAAATTAAAACTCTACCTTTGGTAGTCGAGATCATCCAATGGCCGTCTTTTCCAGCTATTTGGACTATGCCTTCTGATGAATTTAAGGCAGATCGAATGTTTGCGGTTTGATTCGTGTACGTTCCATTTTGATATTTAACAATTCCGAAATACGAATTGCCGTTACCAATGGCAGTTCCGTAGATAAATAAAACGCTTTGTCCGTCGCTGACGATGTCGTCAACACGCGATATTCCGGATACTCGAACGTCGTACGTTATGTTCGCCACGTTCGTTCCGTCCGTGCGGTAAACCTGGCCGCCGCTCCAAAGCTCTTGGCCGTCAGTGAAATAATAATATCCGCCAGCGTAGGCACTCGCCCACACCGGGCGGTTGTTGCGATATTGAACCTGGTTCGAGATATCGGTCCAAGTCAGCGGAGTTGCCGCCATGGCAGGAACAGATCCCGCAATAAGCAGTCCAAAAAGAGAAAAAACCGTAATAAGAAGTCGTTTCATATGAGTGAATATATACGCCTATTTGGCGATAATGTCAAGAGTATCTGAAAGAATTGCCGTGGCTCGACTCCATGCCTCCGGATCGGACGTTATCATGGGCGGTTTAGGCATGGAAAGTGCCATTTTTAGGGCTTCAGCCCAATGGTGCGGTTTAGCAGGATCTGCAAAGAGCGTGCCAGGCGGTGCGGTTTCCGGCAATGCGCCCGCCGTAGAGGCGATGCGAGGAGTCCCGAATGCCGCCGCCTCGTGCAGCGGCAGCCCGTATCCCTCGTACCATGAAGGATAGAGGAAGGCGGAGGCGTTTGAATAGAGAGCGGCGAGTTCGGAGTCGGAGGGGCGTTGGATGTGATGGACCCACGAACCATCAAACAGGGGAGGGCGGGACAAGCCCGCCCCTACGAGAATTAATTCCAAATCGGAAAAATCTTTTTCACGACGCAGATCCTCGACAGCCCGCACCGCGGTCCCCGTGTTCTTTCGTGGATCGTTTCCGCCTAGGGCGAGGATGTATTTGTTCGGCGTAGGGGCGGGCTTGTCCCGCCCTCCCCGATCGAGCGAGTAGTGAGTAGCGGGAGATGGAAGTGAAAATCCGATTGGGATCACCGTTATCCGTTCCTCCGGAATATCAAGCAGTCGCATGGCATCCCGCTTCGTCGCCTCCGATACCGCTAGGAGATGCGTAGCATTTTTGATGCATCGTTTCGCTGAGATCGCTTTATGCCAAAGTCGGGATTTGAATGAGAACCAGCGTGGCTCGATCAAGAACGAGAGATCATGCAGTAAAAGGATGTAGGGGCGCATGGCAATGCGTCCGACGAATCCAAGATTAGGAAGGAAGATCGCATCGATTTTCCCAACTTTTTTTTCGACCGCTCGATCCAAAGACGTAAGTCCGGTCATGCACGCCGCACTCCAAATTTTGTTCGGACAGTTTAGATGGATGTGCGTAGGGGCGGGCTTGTCCCGCCCTTCCCCGATGTTTCCGCGTCCAGGGCGGGGGAATAGGGGAGGGCGGGACAAGCCCGCCACTACGAATGCGGTTTTTGCCCCGGTCGTCGCAAAAATAATCTCATCGTCTTCGCGATTCTTCACGAACGCATCAATCAATCCGCGCGCTACGCGGCTTACTCCGCCTTGGATTGGATCGACAAGCGGTCGTGCGTCAATTAGGAAGCGCATTGCTTATGAAATTACGGAACGCCGATGAAAAAACCTCGGTTGAAAATGTTTCCGCATGAGCGCGGATCGCGTGTGGATCAAAACGCGACGGATCAAAACGAATTATCGCATCTCCTATTTCTTCCCAAGATTGCGTTTCAAGATGAATTCCGGTGATCTCCGGTATCACGGTTTCCGTGCCGCCACCTTGTCCGAAAGTGATTACCGGACGTCCAGCGGCCATGGCTTCAACGATCGTGATCCCGAAATCTTCTACTTGTGGACTGATGAAACCGATTGCGCCACGATAAAGCGCGGATTTTTCCTCGTCGGAGACGTGTCCTAGAAACATTGTTTTTCCACCTGCCAGCGAACGGAGTTTTTTTAGCTCCGGACCTGTTCCAAAAACCTTGAGAGGAAGGTTGAGTTTTGTGAACGCCTTAACAATCAGATCGAATCTTTTATATCCGACCAGACGTCCTCCGCAGAGCCAATACGCTCCGGGTTCTGTCGCGATAGAGATTGCCGAGACGTCTACCGGCGGATAAATCACTGCCGCGTCCCTTCTATAATACCGTTTGATCCGCGCGCGGCTCGTGCGAGAGTTTGTCAGCAGAATGTCCGGCCTGTCAGCCGCGAGCTTGTCCCATTGGCGTAGTCTATGCAGTAGCGGCGGCAATAGAGCGCGTATGAACGCCGGTTGCGGGAGGTCATTCAAATATCCGATTCTATCCTGCCACAGGAAACGCGTGGGCGTATGGCAATAGCAAACGTGCAAACTTTCCGGCGACACGATCACGCCTTTTGCGAACGAGCTGGACGAAGAAATAACCAGATCGAACCCACGCAGATCCAGATGCTCCACAGCCATTGGCATGAACGGGAGGTACCATTGATATGCGCGGTGAGCGAGTGGGTATCGATCTAAAAAGGATGTACGAATCACGCGTTCCCGAAAGCGAGCATGGCTGCGCTTAGGGTCATAAATCAGCACGTATGTCGGCGCCTGCGGAAACAAATCCTGCAGAACTCCAAGAACGCGTTCGGCGCCGCCGTCTTGAACGAGGTAATCATGCACAAGTGCCACTCGCAATTCCTTCCACATTCAAACATCTTATGCACGCGATCGAGGACGCGCAACCCCCTTGACGCGTATCTATTTATCATGTAGTTTGAGGTGCCAAGCGCGCATGACCGCGCTTAGGAAGGAGAGGGTGTACATTGCCAACTACTAAAGGGCTCCTGGATGGAGCAAAGTGCAACAAGCGTCATTCCAGCGTGATACCTGAAGCAGAGATCGTGATTTTCGCAGCCAAGAAACTAGCGACGGTAACGAAGGCTCTGCCGAACCACATTGTACCAAGAGGGACAAGCACGCCTCGGCTGGTTTTTCAGGAAATCTACGGCGGCTTGAGGGTCGTCGTTCATGGCAGTGACTGCCTACAGCTTGTCATCGTCTACACGACGAATTCTCATGAGGCGCGTCAAGTGATCGAACGCGCTTGGAGTAGACGCTAGTCCGCCTCTCCCATATCTACTACACCGGCAACCCCGGTTTTTTGTTAATACACGCCTTTTCGATAAATGATCGTGAAAGGGGTTTTGAGTGCTATGTATAAGTCCAAAAATAAAGACCAGTTTTCGATATACCAGGAGTCCAAGCGCACCTCATCTTCAAATTCCAAATCGCTGCGGCCGGAGATTTGAGCGAGTCCCGTAATTCCTGGACGTATGGCTAGTACGCGGCGATGATGGGGGAGATACTTCGCAACTTCGCGCGGTTGATGTGGGCGCGGTCCGACTATGGACATGTCGCCTTTAAGGACGTTCCAGAATTGTAGAAGCTCGTCTATTGACCAGCGACGTAGAAAAATTCCGACTCTAGTGATGCGCGGATCATTTGCGATTTTATAAACCGGTCCGCGTTTGATGCTTTGTTTTTCAATCAATTCTTTTTCGTAACGGAGTTTTTTCGCGCTGTCTTCAAATTGAGGACCGATAGAGTGTTTGCGGTACATGGAGCGCAGCTTGTACAGCAAGAACTGTTCGCCTTTTTCTCCGACGCGAATGTTTTGGAACACGACCGGCAATCCGTCCTCGATCATAATCGCGATCATGGCAATCAGTACGAAAGGGAGCGTCACCAGAAGAATTATAAGCGATAATACGATGTCGAAAGTGCGTTTCGCGATTCTGCCCCATCCGTCGAGAGGAGTGCGTTTTACCTCAACGATCGGAACGCCGGCGGCCGTTGAGACCTCGATGTTGGTAAATGCCGCGGCAAAAAAATCCGCGAGATAATGGAAAGTAATGTGTTGTTCTTCGGTGAACGCTATCAGGTCCAGAGCGCGTTCTTTCGGAAGATCCGGATCCGCCAGTAAAACAACGTCAACGCTCGAGGTTTTTGCCAACTTTAATAACGTCTTTTTCGCTTCATCGTTCCACCCGTCGAATTGATTGATAACCGTATATCCCAAAATCGGACGCATCTCATATTCACGCGCGATTCCGTCCGCCGCTTTAGATCTACCGATAATAACCATTCGTTTATGACCGATGCGCGCGCGGAGCAAAAGATGTCGGATGGATCGAAGAGTCAGGCGAAGTACGAGAACGAAGATTATGGAGAATAACCAGACGGCTAGAACGATGAAGCGAGACGTCGCGATCTCACGTCGGAAAAACACCGTAGCGATAAGCAGCATGGCACCTGCCGTACAAGCAAGTGCGATGCGGCCGAACTCGCTCCAGGCTTTTTTTTGTCGCGTGCTATACAGACCGGCGAGTGCGAATAAAACCATCCATACGAAAGCGAACGTAATCACGGTTCGCAGATATTCGCTGAAAGGGACGTTTTGCAAAACCGGAAGAACTTCCGTAACGAATCTTGAAAAACGAAGAAGATAGGCCGCCATGCCGGCGCCAACGAGCGCGACAAAATCCAACGGGATCAATAGCGCCGTAAACGTCAGATCAATTCTTCGGATCCTCATTTGATGTAAGTTTATCACGTTGAAGCGATCATAAAAAGAAAATCCCCACATCTTTCGTCTTTTGCCGATTCGGCGTGAGACAAGAGATATGGGGATTCGGGCAGGACGGTAAGCCGAATTTTGTCGCGGATGACCATCTATCTGGGATGACGATTGCTCGCCACCTCATGCGAGCTACCAGCGCCCCCACACCTTTGAACGCTGTTCTGTTTCTCGCGTTGAAGCGTTGATCATTGAACGTCGTTGCGCGCACGAATTGTTTTGCGCCTCAATGTTTCGCAGAACTTGCTACGCGAGCGCTCAAAGGTGTGGGGGCTCTTGCTCTTGCACCGGAGAGGGTTTACCACACTCCGATGTCACCATCGGAGGAGAACGGTAGCGGTGCGTTGCTACGACAAGTCGTAGGCGACCACATCCATTCACTTTTCACCTTTTATCCCGACTTTTACATCGGGACTAGTATTGTCTCTGTGGCACTTTCCCTAGGTTTACGAAGTAACGTTGGGCACGTGTCCTTTCGTTATCTCCGCCATATCCCGGCCGCCGTTAGCGGCTCTCCATGATCGCAGACTTGCGTCCATGAACGGTGTTCGGACTTTCCTCCCCCACACCTTTGATCGCTCGCGTAGCAAGTTCTGCGAAACATTGAGGCGCAAAACAATTCGTGCGCGCAACGACGTTCAATGATCAACGCTTCAACGCGAGAAACAGAACAGCGTTCAAAGGTGTGGGGGCGGTCATCTATCCTGCTCGAACACTGGCAACATACATGAAAAAAGGCGTTTTGTCAATCCTCGCGCTTCATTTATCGGTGTGTTAAGATCACTTGGTCGGTATATATGAAACGGCTATTTTTCTTCGGGATTATTCTAATAGTGCCGCTTGCTGCGCTCGGAGTTTGGTTTTGGTCTCTTGGTTCGTTGCCTGCCGTGTCCGCATCGAACATCGTCTTACATATTGAGCATACTGGAGTAGAGGTGAAGGTTGTTGGTGGTGACAAATGGGAGGCAGCCACCGAAGGCATGGTCTTGAAAGAATCCGATGAGGTTCGGACTGACATTTCCGGCCGCGCGACCATTCGATTTTTTGAAACCGGCGAGACTAGATTGCAGGAAAATTCATCCGTTGTTATAGAAAAAGCGGAAGAAGCAGCGGAGCAACCCACTACCGTTTTAATTGAATTGAAACTGATCTCCGGCAAGGTGTGGTCTCGTGTTTTAAGATTGTTGGATTTGGACAGCTCATTCTCCGTTCGGACTGATACGGTTGTGGCTACAGTGCGCGGAACGGCTTTTGAGATGTCCAAAGAAGAAGATGGGACCACGGTTCGTGTATTTGAGTCGGCTGTTGAGGTGGGATCCGAAAATGCGGAAGGAGACACCGTCTCCGAAGGATTTAAGTTGTCTCGTGAGAAAGGTGGCGCATGGAAAACCGTTGAGCGGTTTGGCGTGCAAGAAGAAACTTCGGAATGGTACAAGGAAAATTTGAAAGCGGATGAAGCGTACCTTGATCTGATCAAAGCAAATATCTCAAAGCGATTATCGTCCCGTCCGGTTTCCCGTCCGGATCACCCTCTGTACGGTTTGGCGCGCGCTTCCGAGCGTCTGCATTTGGCATTGTCCGGCAAAAAGAGAAGTGAAAATTTCGGTCGCTATCTCGAATATCGCTTTTATGGAATCAAGGTGTTGGTGGATGACGGAAAATCCGGTTTGGCGTTTCAAGCGATGACCGAATTGAATCAGGATATCGTAAAGCGATTGAAGGAAAAGAGAGGCGACGAAGCAGTAAAATTCATGCGTCGCGCGGAGGCAAAGGTTCGCGTTCTTTTCGATGGTGTAGGGCCTGACTCCTCGTTATATCGTTTGAAACAGCGCATGGAGGATGAAGTACAGGAGATGTCACAGTCGGATAAGGCGTCCGAGCTTTTCGGGCGCATTTCGGCGAGCGACTCGCGTCTTCACGAGGCGGTGGCATTATTGAACGCCGGAAAATTGGACGAGGTTCAGGCGACATTGGAAGCCGCAAAACAGGGTTTGGCGAACATCGGCAGAGATTTGGAAGGAGATACCGATATTACTCCAAATCGGATGAAGGTATTGCGCGGGAAGGTGAAGGCGTTGCTCATTCGTGAAGCTGCAATTTCGTCGCGATTGAAAAACAGCCTTCTTATCCCAGGCGTTACTCCGGAAAACGCTACGACTACGACTTCGATAATTAAGCAGCCGCTTATTTCCACAACTACAACTTCGACAATTAAACCACCGTTAGTTTCAACATCGACGACGATATTACAAAAGCCGCCAACGGCGCCAATGCTTGATTTCATATCGTTGATCGCTTTTCCTAATCCGGTTGAAGTTGGTCAGCTTTCAAGACTTCGCGTAATGGGATTGCTAAGCGACGGTTCGAAGGTTGATGTGACGGCTAGAGCGACGTTTGTGATTATAGGCAACCTCGGAATAATAAGTGGAGCGGCTTATTCCGCCACAAGACTGGGGTCCGTGATTATCGAAGCGGCGGTTTTTGAAAACGGACAGAAAAAAATCGCAAAGATCCCACTCACTATAATCGAACCTCCGACAGCGCCGATCGATACTACTCCGATCGATACTACGTCTAATACTTCCACCGTCAGGCAATGAACATAAAAGGGAAAAATACATTTTTGTGTCCCATCGTGGTCGGCGCTACGGTCGGACTTGTTGCCGCAATCGCGTCTCTTTCAGGGGCTCTGACAACTTGGAGCTCGTTCGCTAGCGATCGATTTTTTTTGTCACGTCCAGCGGATTCCTCCATCGTTATTGTCTCGATAGACGATTCTTCGCTCGCTACGATCGGTCGTTGGCCGTGGCCGCGGGAAGTGCACGCAAGGATAATCGACGCGCTTTCAAAAGCAGGAGCAAGCGCAATAGGATATGACGTTAATTTCCCAGAACCGTCTGATGAGGAAAATGACGCGGCGCTTGAGAGTTCTTTGCGCAGCGCAGGAAATGTCGTTTTACCGGTCGAGTTGCAACTCGCTTTTTCCGGTAGCGCGCTTTCATACGATCCAACCGTGGTCGTCTCACCGTTGCCGAGATTTTCCGCCGCCGCTCGCGCCACGGGTCACAGCAACACGCCGCCGGATATCGACGGCATCGTGCGCCGCATTCCTCTTGTCGCGTATGCTCCTGATAAAAGCGCGGTATCCGCGTTTGCTCTTGAGACCCTCCGTATCTTACAACCGACAATCACTGCGCCAATTAAAGTCATGGATCGTTTTGGACGACTTTTGGTTAATTTCAATGGCCCGCCGCGCCACGTGTTCACAACCATCTCCGCTTCGGACGTCTTGCGCGGAAATTTTGATGCGGCGAAGGTTGCGGGAAAAATTGTGTTTGTCGGATCGAGCGCCGCTGATCTTCATGATGACCGGCTCGTCCCAACGTCGCTCGGATCTCCCATGCCAGGAGTTGAAATCCACGCCTCTTTAGCGGACACTATTCGTTCTGAGAGGTGGCTCGTTCCTGTTCCGAAGTGGATTGAAATGTTATTGCTGTTTGCGATCGGCTTGTTTTTCGGTCTTGTAGTCACATTTTTACGAGCTCGAAACAGCATCGCGGTCGCGGTTATTTTCTGGGTAGGTCTAGTTGTTACCGCGATCGTCTTATTCGATAGAGGGCGAATCTTGGACATCGTGTGGCCTACCATCGCGATTATTTTTTCCTATGTCTCAGTTACTTTGGAACGCCGTCTGACATCCGACCGTGAAAAACGAGAACTGAAAAGCGCGTTTTCACGATACGTCGCGCCAACGGTTGTGGAATCCATTTTGCAGGATCCGTCGCGGCTAAAGCTCGGCGGAGAAAAACGTAGAATGACGGTTTTGTTTTCAGACGTCCGCGGGTTCACAACCATTTCCGAATCGCTTCCGCCGGAACAGCTCGTTGAAATCATGAACACGTATCTCACGGCCATGACGGAAATCGTATTCGCGAACGGCGGGACGCTCGACAAATACATCGGCGACGCGGTAATGGCTTTTTGGAACGCGCCTCTCGATCAGCCGGATCATGCGATTCGCGCGGCTACAACTGCGATCGAGATGCAGAAGAAATTGGCGGATATGAATAAAGAAAAAATCTTTCCGAACGGTATCGAACTAAAAATCGGAGTCGGAATCAACACCGGAGAAATGATCGTTGGAAACATGGGATCGGAAACGCGGTTCGATTACACTGTTCTAGGAGACAATGTGAATCTTGGGGCGCGACTGGAAAGTCTGACGAAAGAGCATGGCGTCGGTATCATCGTCTCCGAAGCCACGCGCTCCGAAGTAGGTGACGCTCTTGTAACGCGCGAGCTCGGCACGGTCACGGTTAAAGGGAAAAAAGCGCCGGTTCTTATTCACGAACTTCTTGAAATCAAAAAATAAATTCTATGGAAACTCTGTTCGATCTAATCTCAAATACGCAAAACGTCCAAGAAATAATTCGATGGGGAGGATACGTCGCGCTCATCGCCATCGTGTTCGCGGAGACGGGATTGTTTTTTGGATTTTTTTTACCGGGAGATTCGTTGCTTGTCACAGCGGGACTTTTTGCAGCTAAAGGGGACTTGAATATTGTGTATTTGTTTCTTTTAATAACAGCCGCGGCCATTATCGGAGACGCTACCGGATTTGAAATCGGACGTCTCACCGGCAAACGAATTTTTGCACGCGAAGATTCGTGGTTGTTCAAGAAAAATCATTTGGAACGCACGCAAGCGTTTTACGAAAAACATGGAGGAAAAACAATCGTAATCGCCCGTTTCATGCCAATCGTCCGTACATTCGCGCCTCTCGTCGCCGGAGTCGCTGGCATGCAATATCGCCGCTTCGCGCTTTTCAACATCTTCGGAGGAATCGCGTGGGTCGGATCAATGCTAGGGATCGGTTATTTTCTCGGCCGCGTCATTCCGAACATAGAAAAATACATTCACATCGTAATCATTGTGGTGATCTTTCTTTCGATTCTTCCTGGGATCGTCTCATATATAAAATCAGGACATTGGAAGAGGTGGTTTGAGAAGGGGAGAGCGGTAAAATCCTAAATTTTCCCCGCCGGCTCTGCCGCGGGGTAATTGATTAAGCGAAAGGTTAAAAGGCGGGAAGTAAAATTGCTGATTATTTGGTCTTGTGTAATAGTAAAGAAAGTTATGAATATGCTCACAAAACAAACGATTAAATCAGCGGCGGTTACTTTGCCTTTGACTGCGTTTAAGTGTCTTTATAAAAGCGCCAGAGGAAAAAAAATCGTTTGTGAAATTGATTTTGCAGCGCTTAAAAGCATTAATGATCCGAATACTCTCGATGAAATGGTCGCTGAGGCGCGTTTGGAATATTTTGCAGATAAGACCAAGTCATTTACTGACACCAAACGGCTTCTCGCATTTCTCGATAATTAGTCTTCGCCGGATTTATGCTGACTCTTCATGTTGCGTCGCGCTTCAAGCGTTCGTACAAGAAAATGCCGGCGCACATAAAAGAGAGCTTCGGAGCAAAAATTGATTCTTTCAAGGAATTTCCTTTTGATTCAAAAGTTGGAACGCATAAACTACGTGGCAATTTAACAGACTATTATGCATTTTGTTTGCGAGATGGATATCGCGTACTTTTTGAATTTGAGGATGGCAATAATGTACTTCTTGTAAACATAGGTAGCCACGACGATTATTCAAAGTGGGCAGAATAACTAACATTATACTCGGCCGCGTAATCCCAAACATCGAAAAATATATTCATTTCGTAATTGCCATCGTCATCTTCCTGTCGATCTTGCCCGGCATCATCTCATATATAAAATCCGGGCATTGGAAGAAGTGGTTTGAGAAGGGAAAAGTATGAACACATCGATTATACCAACGGCCATGCATAAAGATTTTGAATCCGTCAAAAAGACGGATGAATATGGCTTCGAATACTGGGAAGCGCGAGAACTTATGCCGCTGCTCGGCTATTCCCGTTGGGAAGATTTTCATAATGCCATTAGGCGCGCTCAGGCTGCCTGTGTGAGCACTCAACAGGCGATTCAAGACCATTTTCGGGGCGCCCCGAAAATGGTCGAGATAGGCTCAAAAACAGCAAGAAAAGTCGTTGATTACCAGCTTTCTCGCTTTGCTTGCTACTTAATCGCTCAAAACGGCGATCCTCGAAAACTGGAGATCGCGTTTGCACAAACCTACTTTGCGGTTCAAACGCGCAAGCAGGAGCTTTACGAGACGATGGACGATGACGGGAAGCGACTTTTTACTCGTCAGCAGGTCGTATCGCATAACAAGCAATTGTTTGATACGGCTAAGAAGGCCGGTGTATATAACTTCGGAAAGTTCAATAATGCAGGGTACCTCGGCTTATACGGATTGAACGCAGAAGAAATTAAACAAAAGAAAGGCATTGGTAATGATGATATTTTAGATCGTGCCGGTTCTACGGAACTCGCCGCCAATCTTTTCCGTATAACTCAAACCGATGCCAAGCTCAAAATGGATGGCGCGACTGGTGAAGATGTTGCAAGTACGACGCATTTTGATGTGGGAAGCAAGGTGCGAAAAACAATAGAACTGATCGGAGGAACCATGCCGGAAGAGTTGCTTCCGGAAGAACACGTCGAAGATTTGGTTAGACGCAAGATTGGAATCCTGCCGCGTAAAACTGAACAGGTTAGCGAAGTTAAGTCGAAGAAAAAAAGGTTAAAGAAATGATTCGATATGGATTTTGAAATCCCAGAATAAAATGAAAACGCACTCACCGAAGTGAGTGCGTTTGCCTACACGTTCTGTCCGAGAGCTTGGTGGACGAACGCATGGCGAGCTAGGTCAGACAGGAAGGTTGTCGAGAATGTGCTTGGCGGTCGGCTGCCTCCAGTTTTTCTCGTCGAATTCTTCGAAGTGCCTGATTGCGTCGGCATCGACCCGCACGAAGACGTCCGGTTCGGAGTTGTTCGGGTAACTGATCACCTTCGTTACATCGCCGACAATCTTGGCATTTCCCGGTATGAACACTCCGACGTGTTCGCCAAGGCGCGGCATGACTGCCGCGACGTAGTAGAGTCTCTCGAGAGCTAGTCTGCTGACAGGATCGTAGATGATGACGTTGACTTTCACGTATTTCCTCCGCGCTATCGGTTCATTCAACAAACGTACAAAAGACCTGAATAATTAACACGAGGCGGGCGAATTTGTAAATAGAGAGTAAGTGAATTTGAGAAAATGACAGCTGCAAATGACGGTGATATGCTAGTTTTTACTAGATATGAGAACTATCTCTTTGAATCCAGATCAAATAATTACTCTAAACGATTATCCTGTACACAGCGACGATATTTTGAGCGAATATTTCAATAAATGTAAGTTTGGCGAGGAAGTCGCTTTTGTTCCCGTGATAGAAAAAGAAATCGTGAGAAAATGTCTTGATGAGGAATTGTTCAAAAAATTTGTGGGATTCGAGAGCAAGAATCCGGAGGCCAAGTATTTCATGTTGGACGGAAGTCACAGAACGACCGCTTTAACGCTTTGCGGTCGTGAGATACGGTCGGTTATATTTGAAACCAATGAAGATATCATTGAAGCAAAAATGGCGATTGTCACCGGGCGGATTCTGGAGAACGGAATACTTGATTGTTCATTGGAAGAAAATTGCAAAATATTGAACGATCATTTCAAAGAAAAACCGTATTTTATGACCGTTGAACAAAAAACCGAGAAAATGGTAAATGAAAAAGTCATACCTCAAGATATGATTGATTCTTATCACGAAATGGGAAAATAGTATGGCATATCCGAATTTTCAAAATAAACATCTTGAACAGGCGCTTTTCAATCCGCAAGATTATGTAAGTTGGAAGAATTATTTGAAGAAAGATTATAAGAACGCTCCGCAAAAGTATATTATTATTTATTATGATAAGATTCTCGATCACTTCAAAAGAAAGTATTCGTATAAAAAAATTAAACTTTACAGATTGATTACAATTTTTCAGCATAATAATGTCGGCGTTGTCTTGATGACCGGGATAGGATCCCCGAACGCCGCCACTGTAATGGAGGAATTGATAGCTCTTGGCGGAAAAGAATTTCTGAATATCGGTTCTGCCGGTGGGTTGAATGATTTCGGTGTTTATTTGTGTGAGAAATCAATCAGAGACGAGGGGACCAGTCACCATTATCTGTCACATGAAAAATTCGCTTTTCCGGACGAGGGACTCACGGCTAGGATGGAGAAAGGATTGCAAAAGAACAGGATTCAATTTCATAAAGCGCCATCTTGGACGATTGACGCTCCATACAGGGAAACCAAGGCGGAAATTCAAAAATATAAAAAACAAGGCGTTGCTACGGTGGAAATGGAATCGTCTGCGCTTTTCACGGTCGCACGAGTAAGAAAGGTAAAAATAGCAGCCGCCTTCGTTGTTTCCGATGTCTTGGGAGATGAAAAATGGGATCCGCAATTCGACGCAAAACACGTCAATCAAAAACTTAATCAGTTATTTGATGTAGCGATGGAATGTTTG
>JBBTQP010000042.1:19038-39479 GCA_038065635.1 Patescibacteria group bacterium
AAAGGCATAAGTCTTTCTCCGAAAAGTTTCCAAGCGGAGGATTTTACGGATTTTTTTGAGAAGGCGAAACAAATAGGCGATGTCGTGACTTGGGCTGGGGATTGGGATGAACTTGCGAATACGCAAAGCGGCGGACCGACGGTTGTCGCGTCTTTGTCTTCTAAATACGATTACATCCCGATCATCCAAGCGCAGTTTTTTACGCAATCCACGGGGAAGTTATTGCGTCCGTTGAATGATGCGACCAAGCAACGATATAAAGACAGCGCCATTGCCTTTGCTGAAAAATACAAACCCGAGTATTTGGGATTCGGCATTGAGGTTAATATGCTGTACGAGAAATCGCCCGCGGATTTCGATGTGTTCTCACAATTTTTCGGCGAAGTTTACGACGCTGTAAAAGCAAAATCGCCAAATACGAAAGTTTTTACGGTTTTTCAATTGGAAAAAATGAAAGGTTTAAGCGGCGGTTTGTTTGGCGGGACAAGCGATTCGAAAAAAGCGGAATGGACGTTACTCGAAAAATTTTCAAAAGCGGATATCGTCGCTTTTACGACATATCCCGGGTTGATTTACAAAAATCCGTCCGACATTCCAGCGAATTATTATTCTGAAATAGATTCTCACACGTCAAAACCGGTGGCATTCACGGAAATCGGATGGCATAGTGACGCAAGTCCGGTTGGCTGGGATAGCAGTGAAGCCGAACAAGCAGAATCCGTCAGAACATTTTTTGATTTTTCAAAAGATTTGAAAAAGGAATTCGTCGTGTGGAGTTTTATGTACGATCAAAAAACGGTCGAACCGTTCAAGACCATGGGATTGCGCCGATTTGATGGAAGTGCAAAACTGTCATGGGACGCTTGGCTGGACGTAAAATGATTAAACATTTGATTTATGGAAATTTTTAAACCGCGCGAAACACAAATCGATCCGCTCAAGAACGCTGAAGTTGTTTATCGCGCTTTGGATCGAAAAAAAGAAAAAGATGTTTTGGCGAAATTCACGCCGGAACAACAGGTGGAATTACTTCATAAACAGCAAATTCTTTCGTCGCTCGCATATTTCATCGGCAAAGATTTCCGCATTCCGGTGGAGCTTAACGAGGCAGGGGCCGGTTGGCATTGGGATTTTCAGAAGAATGTAATCCGCATAGATCCAAAAGACCTGTTGGAAAAGCCGATGGATTATCTCCGTTTCGTTATTTCCCACGAAGGCGGGCATAGGAGAATCAGCCGGACCGATTTTATTCCTTTGGATGAATGGCGACAGCCGGGGTTCTCGTTTATGATGAATGCCATTGAAGATCCGCGCGACAATAATTTCGTGGCGGAAAGTTATCCGAAATTCGGAGAACAGATGGGGTTGGTATATAAAGAGGATTTGGATTTTGAAACCAAGGCAAAAGCAAAAGCGGATCAAAAGCTCGGCTACAGGCCACGCTTCATGCAAGCCGGTTTTGAATACATAAAACAATGGTTCAGAGAGGTGGAAGGAAAAGAAGTTGACTTGTCAAAAGACTTGCCGGATGACGTTAAAACCGTGGTTCAGGCGACGCTTGCTTCAGCGCAGGATTCTTGGCTCCGGTATCCATCTCGACAAGAGGCGGACAAAAGCGAAGAACTTATCAGAGAATACGCCAGAGTTTCTTTTGAGATCAATCGCGACAAAGTTTGGCCCGAATTCAAAAAACTGGTTGAGGCGGATATGGGAGACCAAAAGATGCAGGAGCTCCTCAAAGACATGCAACAGGAGAAAGCCGAAAGCGGCGGCACCGGCGGCTTGCCCCTGGAATTAAAAGACAAGCTCACGCCGGAAGAACAAAAAGAGCTGGAGGAAGCGATTGATAAAGCGATCGAGGATGCAAAAAAAGAAAAAGAGGAAACCGAAGCGCAAGGAAAGGAGTCCGAAGGCGAGTCCGGCGGCAAACCCATTGATCTCGATTCCATTTCGGACGAACTTAAACAAAAGATCAAAGATCATTTAGATTCTTTGCCGGAGGATAAGCAAAAAGAGTTAGCGGAAAAAGCCGGAGCCGCATTCAAAGAATTCGAAGACGCGTTAAACGAAGAACTCCAAGGCAAGTTGTCGGACGATCCGGAAAAGAAGGCGGAAAGAGATGAAGAAGCGGAAAAAGAAGCAAAGCATGGAGAACGCTGGCCGCAAGCGCAGGAGGAGGAAGAAAGGGAGAAATCACGTTGGCGCGAGGATGAAGAAGCCGCTCGCAAAACGCAAGAGGATCTGCGCAAGAAAATGGAGGAAGCGCTTGAAAGCGGCGAATCCAACCCTTACGAACTCGCCCTTTCCGAGGTTGCGTATCTTGTCGATGCCCTTACCGGCGATCTGCGCGACGTGTTCGTGAAGCGGAAGATGACAAAAATGGAGGCAGGTTTTCGCCACGGCCGCCGCTGGAACGTTAAAAAACGCATTAGGGAAAAAGCCGCCAACATTCCACTCCTGAAAACCGAAAGCCGCGAACAGCCGGAGAGCCGGAGTGAGGAAAGGGATTACGCCATCACGCTGCTCATCGATCTTTCCGGATCAATGCGAGGAAAAAAAATCCAAGAGGCCTTCAAGTCGGCCGTAGTGCTCGCGGAAACGCTTCAAAATTTGGATATCAAATTTGAAATCGTGGGTTTTCAAGATACGCTGTTGGAATTCAAGCGGTTTGAAGAGGAATTGAACGATAAGATGCGCGAGAAATTGAACCAGTTGCTCTTGGAAGTGGAGGGAGGCAATCCTGGCGGACATAACAATCCGAGAGACAACGATGACGGCGTTTGTCTGCACGAGGCCTCGCGTCATTTGGCTGACCAGCAGGCGACTAATAAGTTTCTGATCGTGCTCTCCGACGGCTTGCCTGAAGCGCGTGGCAAGAGCCAAAGCCAGCTTGACCGCGAGCTCAAAGCGGCGGTTCAAGAAATCACCAACAACACCGATCAAAAACTCATAGGCATCGGCCTTCTTTCCGACGCGGTTACAAGCTACTATGAAAACAACCTGCCCGATGTCAGTGTCGAAGAAATGACAGAAACACTCGGCGAACTTTTGCGTGAAGCCATTGAAAAATATTGAGAATACCGTTAATCTAGGGACATTATGATAAGCACCAAACAACCCCAAAAACTTCCAGACATCGCCGCCGTGAGCGCGTCCATCGGTTTGCCGTCTCTTGTCGTTATTGATGACGAAAAGGGCGTGAGCGGCAAGCGGAACGCATTAGAAAAGACACTCTCCAAATCCGGCTTTGTGAAAGCCGGCGACTATTTGGAAATTATGGATTTGCTCGCGCATGGAAAAGAAAAGATCATGTATGTTGAAAAAGGAAAGAAACTGGACGGTCTCGTGCTTGAAATCGCGGCTGAATACGCCGCCGGCATCGTCAGCTTGGCGGACAGAAAACATAACACCGGTCTTAAAATCGCAAAGTTCAGCCCCTTCAAAACCGCTTTTGTCGTTGCGATGACAAGAAAACAGGTAGAAGCGAGCTACCCCCGGCTGTATGAGTATTTTGGCTCGGTAACTTCAAACCTAGAGCTCCTATGAAAAATATTGAATCGCAATTTTCCGCGTTGACTCCGGAGGCGGGCGGTGAAAAATCAAAGCGCAAACCGCCAGAGACGCCAAAGCCGGAAAAAATCGCCATCGGCAAACCGCCGTATGTCATTGAAAAAGAAGACTCGGTTTCATATCTTGGCGTTGAAGTGCCAAAAGGCGAAGGCGGTCCGCTTGTCCCTGACCGCGAAGAAGCGGCAAAGTATTTCTACACCAGGGAAGATTATCTCTTACGAAGAGAGATGGCGACCGCCATCGTCTTGAATAAACCCATGATTTTTGAGGGCGGCACCGGCATTGGCAAAACTTCGGCCATGGCCGCGATGTGCGCTGAACTCAATACGAATTACTGCAAAGTGTCTTTCGGCCGCGAGATGGCGATTGAAGACGTGATCGGCGGCAAGACCATTACCACGGACGAGAATGGCAATGAAACCGTCAAATGGTATGACGGCAATCTTCTTGTCGCCATCCGCCACGGCGGCATTGCATTTTTGGACGAATATAACCTGCAGGGCAGTAAAGTCGGTTCGCGCGTCAATCCGATCATTGACGCTATTCTGAATGGCCGCAAGGAGATTTCTTTGCCGGAAAATGACAATGAACAAGTGAAGGTGCATCCCAATTTTCGCGTTCTTGCCGCCCAGAACCCGCCGGGTACGGAAGAAGGGCAAGAGTTTACCGGCCGCGAGGCGCTTTCCGCCGAAACCTTTGGCCGATGGACTTTCCACAAACTGCCTCTCAAGATGAGCAAAGAGATGCGCAACCAGCGCCTGGCAGGCATGATGGGCGAAGAAGTCGATGTCAGTGTGCCTGAAGAAGAATTTCGTTACCTCGGCGAAGGCGTTCCGTTGAAAGAGCTCAAAGACATTCCGGGAATGGCGCATTGGCGCAGAGAGGCGATTGACATCATAGATCAACTGGAAACAAAATCCTCCGGCGCCAGCCGCGAGATGGCGCGCGATCAGCGGCAGCGGCTTTACTTTAATCCTCGCTTGGAGCAAGGGTTCTTAAATTATGTCAGTAAATTCTATCGCGGCGACGTTAACGAGGTCTGGAAAAACGCTTTTGAACATTTAGTCGTCGGTATGTATAAATCCGATACGGACAAGGAAAAAATCCGCACAGTCTTAAACCAAGCGTCGTGGAAGCCACCGACCGTCGAATCAAAGCGTAAAGGACTCGAAAGAGGGGATCCGAACATTTTTGAACTAGCTCTGCCACCAGAACAGGTTGAAACAATCCTCGAGCGCAACCGCGTTTGGCAAGAAGAATTCTTCGGCAAGCAGTTCGAAATGCCTCCCTTGCCTCGCGCTGTTACGCCCGAGCGTCTCAAACATTGGGAATCCCTCAAATACGAACTTCGTTTTCTACCGCGTCTCACGATGAACCAGGGCGATACCTACCCGGGATGGAAAAAGAAACCCGAAAGTGGAATTAAATTCTTCGATGAGCTTAAAAACATCCAAAATCTCCCTGAAAATAAAAGTAACCCACATCTTAAAGGGCTTGCTCCGAATGAGCTTCCCGGCGTTTGGACGCTCATGGATACCAGAGCAAAGCCAAACTTCGATAACGGCAACCAGCAATATGAGGATGATGAAGTAATGCAAGAGATGCTGAAGCGCATGGCGAAGATGAAAGATGCCGCCGGTCAATCGCTCTTGAACGGAGAAGCGAAAGACGGTTTGCGCAATGTGATTCATCCGTCCGTCTTTCAGAAATCGGAGTTCTGGAATGAATTGAAGAAGTTTCTTCAGCTTGAAAATGCCGCGGATGCGACAGCTCGACTCCCTCGTCTCATTGAACAAAACGTCACAGGACAAACAGCGAACTGGGATGGTACGAGCACCTATGAATGGTCTGAGGAATACTATCAGTCTGGCAAGCGTTTGTTTTCCGGCAATTCCGACAACGGCGGCGCCTCGAGCGTCCCTTGGCTCGACGGCGCGAGCGGCTTTGTCGGTTTCCGTCCCCTGGTCGTATTCTCTTCCGAAATTGGATCTTTGGAACCTTGGGAATTGGAACTTTGGGAAAAGAAGAAGGAAGAATTGCGCGACATGGAATCAAAAATTCTCACTGGTTTTTTTGAGAAAGAGATCGTCGTTTCCCCTTTGCCTGCGGAAATAACGCCCGAACGGCTCAAGAAGTGGGAAAAGCTCGGTTTTGAACTCCACTATTTTCCGGCTGAAGACATGACGAAAGACCGAAAACTCAAGGGCTGGAAGGAAAAGCCGAACGATTGGTTTTATGAACAGATCGCAGACGGCACAATTCCATCGGACGCTACAAAGCTTCCAGATGGTTGGTTCGTAATTAATGGCAGACAAAAGCCCGCATATACGGACGGAACGCAGATGTATGACAATGATCCGCTCGCGGCAGCGTTGAAAGATTTGAATGAGCGAGGAATAATCTCGCAGACCATGTCGGATGGAAAAATAAAATTGAATCCGGCGAGCCGTTTCGGTATGAAGCCCGCTGATTTTGAAAAGCCCGAAGTTATAGAAACTTTATCAAAAGCCCTTAATATCACTCCGGCTCAATTTTCCCTCACGGAAACCATTGTTTGGAATGTTCTCGCCAATATCCACCACCCAGAGTGGGGGACGACGAATACTTATGAATGGCAAAAAGAGAAATTTGGGTCTGGCGAGCGTTTGTTTTCCGGCAATTCCGTCCACGGCGGCGCCTCGTACGTCTATTGGCTCGACGACGCGTGCGTCAATGTCGGTTTCCGTCCCCTGGGTCGTTTCTCTCCGTAACTTGGAGCTTTGGAATTTTGGACTTTGGAATTTTGGCCAGAAGGTCTACGAAAATACGAATCGACGCGAATATACGAATTTACGAATTAGAGTATAATCAACATACGGCTCATGCAACCGGTCTCGAAAAAGTCAGAGATATCGGTTCGCCGATAAATAGAGAAACGACGTGCGCTCGTCTGGCGCGGGTGGGCGGTTCCATGGTCCGTCCTGCCGCCGCATATTTATACAGGAGCGACTATCCGATTATACGGAGTGAAGTTCCGGTGCCACGGAAGGATGAGCGCGCAAGGGGTCTGGCAAGCGTTTGATTTCCGGCAATTCCGACAACGGCGGCGCCTCGAACGTCAATTGGAACGACGACGCGAACGACAATGTCGGTTTCCGTCCCCTGGTCACGTCTCGCGAAAGGATCCGCTTTGCGCGGGTTCTTTCGTTTGAAGGGATTTGATCCATCCGCCAAGCTGTTTACCGATATCCTGCAACATTTGCTGGAATTGAACGTATTGCTTGGCGGAAAGTGCGCCGACATCTTTCGCAATCCGCAAAAAAATTTTAAGCTGGTCAAGAAGCAAGCTCGCTTCTCTCAGATATGAAAGTTTTTTATATCCTGATTCCGCATTGGCGCGGATTAGGAGTTTGAAAAAATCAAGCGCGAGTACGTAACAATATTGGGCGATGCTGTGGCGGTGCGTTTTCGGGCATTGCCGGTGCCACGTTGATAATGCGACGATAAAGCCATACGTCTTATGAAAAATTGGCATTCCAAAAATTCCGTCGGGGGGATTCATAATTTGTTTGATCGGATCATATCACTTGAGAACCTGTTTGCGGCGTGGAAGGAATTTAGAAAAGGAAAAGGCGGGAAGCCAGACGTTCAAGCGTTTGAATGGCGGCTGGAAGACGAAATATTCCGCTTGCATGAGGATTTGAGAGACGGGACATACGAACATGGGCCGTATGAGTCGTTTTTCGTGTGCGACCCGAAACGTCGGCATATCCATAAACCGTCGGTGCGAGATCGGCTAGTACATCACGCGGTCGTTCGCGTGGTAGAACCGCTGTTTGATCGACGGTTTATCTTTGACGCTTGGTCATGTCGGAAGAGCAAGGGGACGCATGCGGCGGTGAATCGTCTCCAGTCGTTTTGTTGGCGATTGTCGCGGAATAATACGCGGACGGTTTGGGTTTTGAAACTCGACATCAGAAAGTTTTTTGAGAACGTAGATCAGGACGTTTTACTCCGAGTTCTGAGCAAGACGATTGGCGATCCGCGCGTGAACGATCTTTTCACGCGCATAATACGCAGTTTCTCGAATGGAATACCGCTCGGCAATCTCACATCGCAACTCTTTGCTAATGTTTATCTGAATGAGCTTGACCAGTTAATGAAGCACGAGATACGGATGCGTTCGTATATCCGATACTGCGATGATTTTGTGTTGACGCATCAAGATCGAGAGATCCTTGAATCCGCACTGTTGCGAATACGATTGTTTTTATTGGCGCAGCTTCGCCTTACGCTTCACCCGAAGAAAATTATCCTTGTTCCCTATCATCGCGGAGTTGATTTTCTCGGTTTCATTTGCTTTCCGCATTATCGGGTTCTGCGAGCCAAAACTAAGCGGAGGATGTTGAGGAGAGTTAATGAGAAGAATCTCGCCTCTTACAACGGCATCCTCCAGCATTGCAGATCCCATAAATTGGGAATCGAATTGCTGCGGATCGTGTCGACGAAAGACCAAAAACTTATTTTAACCTCTTCCAAGCCCGACTCGCTCCATTACGAGCTTCATTTTCTCTCTAGCAAGTTTCGATGCTGCATCTCGTCCTGCGTCTAGGATTTTTTTCAGCTCGGCAGGATCTTTTTTATACTCATTGAATTTCGTTTGAATAGGTGCGAGCATTGCGATTACGGCTTCGGCGAGCGCGGCCTTGAAATCGCCGTATCCTTTGTCCGCGAATTCCGCTTCGATATCCTTGATATGGCGTCCTGTCGCGTGATGAAAGAGCGTGAGAAGGTTGGAAATTGCGGGCCGTTTCTCCGGATCGAATACAACCCCTTTATCCGAATCTGTTACGGCGCGCATGATTTTTTTGCGAATGGTATCCGCGTCGTCAGTGAGCGAAATGTAGCTGGCGGCCGATCCGCTTTTCGACATTTTGGTTTTCGGATTGTCGAGCGACATGACCCGAGCTCCGACTTTTTGGATCAGAGGCTGTGGCACGGCGAATGTCTCTCCGAATTGCGCATTAAAACGTCTCGCGATAGTGCGTGCCAATTCAACGTGTTGCATCTGATCTTCTCCGACCGGCACCACGGTAGTGTCGTAAAGCAAAATATCCGCAGCCATGAGTACCGGATATGTGAACAGACCCACTCCGACATTTTCTTTTTTAACCCGCGCCTTGTCCTTGTACTGCGTCATGCGTTCCAGCTCGGACATTTTGACCGTTGTTCCGAGAATCCAGCCGAGCTCCGCGTGTTCATGGACTTCGCTCTGAATGAACATGGTGCAGCGTTTCGGATCAAGACCGATCGCGAGATAGGTCGCGGCAATATCCAGCGTATTTTCACGTAGTTGCTTCGAGTCTTGAGGAACGGTGATCGCGTGCAGGTCAACGATGCAAAATAGCGACCGATGTTGTCGCTGCAATTCCACCCACTGTTTTAGAGCACCGATATAATTCCCAATATGCGGAACATTCGTCGGCTTCACGCCGGAAAAAAGAAGTTCTTTCATGTGGATATGCTAGCGTATTTGGCTGAAGGGCGAAAGGGCGGAGGGGCTGAAGATGTTAGTGGGTGTTGCGGACTTTGAATATAAAAACTTTTAGTTGTTTATGAATACTGGTTGCTCGATCGCAGAATGCTTTATGCTCTTCCATGGAAAAATATCCATCATCAAGCGCGCAGTCTAGACAGGCGACGACCTCATTTAGCGAACCAAGCGCCATGTTGAGATAGCGCGCGAAGTCTTGGTCTGAATATTTCTGCGAGCCTTCAGCTATGTTTAATAGAATAGAAGCAAGGGCTCTGAAAAGTTGGCTACTTAATTCGAATCTTTCTTCTTTTGGAAAGTTTTTCTTGGCTAATTCCGTGACATCGCGACGAAAAACACGCGCGTCTTTGTAAACGTTGAAATCTCGAAACCTAAACACATCGTCATTCATATACCCTTCCGCTACAGCCCCTCCGCCCTTCAGCCCATAAGCCCTTCAGCCCTCACTTTATACTTCGATAATGATCGGCATTATCATTGGGCGTCGTTGGGTTTTGTGGAATAGGAATTCTCCAAGGTCGTCTTTTACCTTATCTTTGAGATATGTTCCGTTTGCGCTTGAGCGTGGGTCGTCGTCTTTGAGGATTGCCATGACTTTCTTTCTAGCGTCTTGGATAAGCTCTTGGTTTTCCTTCATATACACGAATCCTCGCGAGATTATGTCCGGCGCTTGGAGAACTTTTCCTGTTCTCTGTTCAACAACCGCGACAACAATCAAGATTCCGTCGCCCGCAAGTTCTTGACGGTCGCGAAGAACGATGTGATTCGTATCGCCGACTCCGAGTCCGTCGACGAACACGTAATCGGTGATAATTTTTTTATTCGTGAGTACGCCATTTCCTTTTTTATCGAATTCCAGAATTTGTCCGTTATCGGCGATGAAGATGTTACTTTTTGGAAATCCGGACGCGACCGCAGCTTTGGCATGGTCTACTAGAAAAGAGTAGTGCCCTTCGATCGGAACGAGGTATTTCGGTTTTATCATTTCGCGCATCTCGATCAGATCTTCCTGTTTCGCGTGTCCGCCGGCGTGCACGTCCATCATTTTGTAGTGAATGACGTTCGCGCCCTCGCGGCAGAGCGTGTCTTTGACGCGTTGGACAGAGCGTTCGTTACCGGGAATGACGGAAGATGAAAACACGACCGTATCTCCGGGTTCTATCTCAATAAACGGATGTTCGCGGTTGGCGATTCGCATGAGCACCGCGCGTTCCTCGCCCTGCGCGCCTGTGCACACGATCGCGACTTTTTCACGCGGCAATTTCATTGCTTCGCGAGCTTCGATGATCGTGCCTTTTTGCACCTTCATGTAGCCGAGTTCCTGCGCGATAAGAATGTTTGAGCGCATGGAAAATCCCTCGACCGCAATTTTTCGTCCCTGGCGTTCGCATGCTTGTATGATTTGTTGGATACGCGAAATCATGGACGCGAACGTGCCGATAATTATGCGTCCTTTCGCGTTCGCGATGATGTCGTCGATGTTGTGTTGAATCTCGTGTTCCCCGACCTGTCGTCCGGGATGCGAGGCGTTCGTAGAGTCGATCAGAAGCGCAAGCACGTTGCGTTTTCCAAGCGCTTTGATTTTTTCAGTTTCTTGTAGCGATTGCGCCTGCGGTCCGGTTTCAAGTTTGAAGTCTCCGGTATGAACGATGATCCCGCATGGAGTAGTCACGATAACGCCCATTGACGCGGCCATTGAGTGAGCGACTCCGAAAAATTCCACCTTGAAAGCGCCGAGCTGCAAAACGTCGTTTGATTTGACGCTGTGAAGATTGAGCGGCGGTTTATCTCGATGATCCTCTTGTCGCTTTTTGATTATTCCGCAAGAAAGATCCGTTGCGAACAGCGGAGGATTGCCGATGCGCGGCATGAGGTGGGGGATACCGCCGATGTGGTCGTAGTGAGCATGAGTAATGATTACTCCGCGCACGTTTCGTTCTTTGCCTTTCAAATAAGACAGGTTCGGGATGATGTAGTCTACTCCCGGCATGTCTTCGTCAGGAAATTGCAAACCCAAGTCTATAATAATAATATCGTTTCCGTATTCGAGAAGCGTACAGTTTCGTCCGACTTCCTCGTTTCCGCCGACGACTATCACTTTTAGCCGTTCGCCGGGAATTAGCGAATCCGCGTCTTTTCCGGTTTTGAGATACGGCTTGTGTTTATACGTATTCATTCTGGCCGGACGCGTAAAAGCGCCGCCTCCTTGTCCGGGACGGGATTTTTTCTTCGACGGGCGCGGCTTTTCTTTTTCCTCCTTCGCGAGCCCTTCTTTTAAGGAGTGATTTTTAACCGCTTTCGCGATAATCGAAGCCATGTCAGGGTCGTGACGCGGTCCGGTGGTTTGCGGCATTTTTCGGTTATCGAAACGCGCCCCAGGTCGTTTTTTTCCACCGAGACGGTTACCTCCTGATGGCGCAGGCGAATTGCCGCGCGGCCCCAAAGAGGAGGGCGCTCTGTTGTTCAAGAAATCCATAGTTTAATTTTATTGCGCAACGCCAAAACGTTTCAAAAACGCATGACGAATATCACAAGATGTCTGTCGCTGTCGTTATATTGTATTGATGACTAAGTAAAACAAATTTTCTTACGTTGTTTCAAGACCGTCGGAATTGGCTCAAATATGGGCAAATCTGCGACGAACATGAAACTTATTAGAGTAGGATACCAGAGATTGTCGTGATTGTCAAACAATCTTTGACAATCAAGCGAAAAATGGGCATTATTTTACTCCGACGTCCAACGTCGGATGTCGGACGTCGGAGTGTGGGAATTCAATTTTTGGGCGAGTGGCGGAATTGGTAGACGCACTGGCTTCAGGAGCCAGCGACCGCAAGGTCATGAGAGTTCGAGTCTCTCCTCGCCCACCAAAATAAAAACCCTTAAACAAGGGTTTTTATTTTATTTCCATCTCCAACCCGTCTTAATGTACCAGCGCCTTAGGTCATTGAATCTATCCGCCGGTTGGCTGACGATGGAAGGGGTTGTTACGCCTTTTATTTTTTTAGATAGAAGATATGGAGAAGCCGGTCTCGCGAGGAAGATCGCGGGCGTTGATCTCAAGATAAGTTTGGATACGGACGATTGAGCCGCGAGGAGCGCATCAGTAGTAGATGCCGTGCGCGTGGCTTGTAGCGCCGTATCAACATCGCGGTCTCCAAGACCGGAAAGATTTAAGCCGCGATCCGTCGCCTGTCCGCTCCACCAAAAGGGGAACAAATCCTGTTCCTGATTTAGTAGAACCGTCGTCAGTACGACATCCGCCTGTCGTTCGCGCGTCGCCTGCCGCAAAAATTCTTCCGGAGGAAATACATCGACTGTGACTTTCACTCCAAGAAGCGACCATCTGCGTTTTAGTATATCGGCCACGGATTGAAGTTCGCGTTGTTCGGATGTGATAATGCGAATTTCGAGTTCGGTTGAACTCGCATTTGCTGTAATTGCCGTGGATGATGGCGCACGAGATAGAATTCGAACGGTGCCGTCAGTCGGGAGTCTCCAGCCGGCGGAGTCGAGCAATGTTCGCGCCACTTCTAACGAGATGGAGGTGGTACTGGCCGACATGAACGGATACGGTCCGGTCACGTTACTCGCGTGCCAGTTCCATGCTTGCGGTATTTCTTCTCGGTCTACTGATCCTGAAAGCGCTTTTCGGATTTTTTCATCGCGTGTGTTTTTGGTTTTTAGGTTAAAAAACGCAATCGTTTCTTGCGGCAGTTCCAACTCTGTGGTTTGAAGGCGCGTTGATTCGTTTTGTTGGAATCCGAAACTCGTGAACGCCAGCGAATCCACAAGGTCGGCTTTTAGCGCGTCTTCCGCAAGTTTTCTATTGTTGAAAAATTGGAAGACTATGGTTTGAATGAACGGTTTCACTCCGGCATATTGGTTGAAAAGTTCGAGTGTGTACGATCGGATCGACCCCTTACTGTCGCGCGTGAACGACTTGAACCGGTACGGCCCTGAGCCGATTGGTTTGATGTTCAAGTCCGCGAGTCTTGCGTTCGCGGGCGGGATGTCTTCCCAAACGTGTTGCGGAAGAACGCCAACAGTCAGGGCGGTAAGAAAACCGATGTCGGGTTGCTCCAAAACGAATTGAATCGTTTTTGCGTCGACTATAATCGCTTTTATTCCACGAAACCTCGCGGCTAGAGGCGATGTGCGTGCGGGATCCTGAATCGAGTCGATAGTGAATAGCACGTCGTCCGCCGTCACATCCTGACCGTCATGAAAACGCGCGTCTTGTCTTATGTTTACGGTCAGAGTTTTTCCATCCTGAGACCACGAGTATTTTTCAGCCATGTCCGGAATCGGATCCATTCCGTTCATCCTGAATAATCCAGAAAAAACCAACGCCACCAAATCCCGATCCACGTCGTTCGCCGGAGCATCGACAGGGTTAATATATTTTGGTTCGCCGACAAGCGCTTCTGTCAGAGTTCCTCCGATCACCGGAACTCGAACAGTGCGGCTATACGCGAGGTAACCGAATCCGCCGATGCTCGTAAAAATAAAAGCGATGAAAGCCGCGAGCGCGATTTTTCTTTCCGTAGTTGAAAGGATGCGCGAAACGTACCGCAGTTGGCGGATACGAGGCACGCGGCTGCTCTCGGTCACGTTTAGTAACAGGTCGTGGTCGTGATGTGCGTCGGGGACTATCTCTTCGGACTGTGTTGCAGACGGGAGCCAGAAAAATACCCGACGGATCAGCGCGCGTATGCGAGCGATCAAGGGTTTCATGGTCGGTTAAGCGAGCGCTACGTTCAAGATCGCGGTAATGAAAAACAAAACCGCCAATCCGATGGTTGCGTAGAACAGGCCTTTCTCAAGGCCGCGCTTGGTTCTAAAGACGTTTCCGTCCCCGCCAAAAGCAGCGCCCAGCCCGCTTCCGCGTTGCTGTAGAAGAATTGCCGCGACAAGCAGAACGGAGAGCGCTATTTGTATGATTTGCAGTATTAGCGTGCGCATAATGTCGATATAACTTATAAGAAATACTGAAGAAAGTCAACGAGCGGGACACGAGCGGTCTGGACACGAGCGGTCTGGACACGAGCGGCAAATTCCTGTTTGTCATCCTCGCGAAGGCGGGGATCCAGGATATAGGTGAATTATTCCTTTATTCTGGATTCCCGCCTTCGCGGGAATGACACTGGTAATTTAAGCGGGAATTACACGAGTAATAATGGTATACTTTCTCCATGGCGTTTACCGGACTTAAGAAATTGAAAAAACCGCGAGTGATTATTGGCGCGATTTTAGGTTTGATCGTTTTGTTTTTAATTGTGATGTTCGTTGGAAACGTTTTTCGATATGTTCGCGCAATTCGTTCCGGAGAAAGCGATCCGTTTGAAAAGGATCGGTTAAAGTCTTCTGTCTCGATATTGCTACGACAGACGCCTTTGGATCAAGTGACATTCAATCGTATAATGACGGATGCCAAAGCGCCGAGCTTTGGAAATCCAAATGCTAAAATCCGAATTGTGGAGTTTTTGGATTATCAATGTCCTTTCAGCAAAAAGACCGCGCCATTCGTCCGCGAGTTTATGGCGAATCATTCGGACGATGCGTTTCTTATCATTCGAGATTATCCGATAACATCCGTTCACAACATGGCGACGGACGCGGCGTATTCCGCGCAATGCGTTTTTGATCAAGGTGGCGCGGAGAAGTATTGGAGCTACCAGGATTTTTTGTTTCAGAATCAGGACAAACTCACCGCTACGAACATGCGCGATTCTGCGATCTCCGTTGGTGCGGATCCTTCCGCGTTAGACACTTGCGTAAACAGCCGAGAAACGAAGTCCGGCGTAGAAGCGGACACGGCGGACACGCTCTCGGTAAACGTCAACGGAACCCCAACTTTTTTCATCAACGGCTATCGCATCCCCGGCGCCGTAACGCTTGAACAACTCGAGGCGATTTACGCGGAGATAAAGAAACGGCTATGAAACGAGCGTACTTACTTATTGCGATTATCATCATCGGATGCGGCATCGCGGCCACGTCTAGGGTTGCGTTGGCAGTCGAGTGCAGCAGTCTGGATGTAACTGGATGTAGTAATCTTTGGTTTTTGGATAAGATCAAATGCGCTTCTACATGCAAAGATATTTGCATTAGCGACACTCCAATGAGTGTGCTTGCAAAAGACCCCGCGTTATGCGAGACGTGTAAATACTTTGGAGAAGGTAATCTTGAGATGGAAAATCTTGATTGCGCAAATTCTGTGGTGGAAGCGATAAAGGATGCCTTATGCGATAAAGGACCTAAAGGATGCTGCATAAGTACTGAAAATACCGACACACTTTCATCCACTGAGAAGTGTAAGACGGAAAAAGAAGAATGCATCGGGGAAGACCCCATTCTTTACAACGATTGCTGCTTTTGCACTTCAGGCAAGGGCGCGTCACTGCGCGTTTCCGGTCAGGATAGGAGTACTAAAGCTAGCTGCGAAGAAAAATGCAAGAAACATGATTTGCATATGGACACGTCTATCGGCGCCGGGAATATTCCGGATACGTCCGGAGCCGCTCCGAGTGCGCGCGAACTTGCGAACATAGATGCCCGGTGTTTTACGCAAGCGGAATGTGCGGGTCCTGATTATGGCCGTTCTCCTTCTCAGTTCCGTCCAGGTTTTGGTTGTACAACCGGAAAAGGCAGATGTGTGGCTCCGGAACCGGACGTCGAACTTTCGACGCCGCTTGGAAGCGTGACCACTGTAAAAGGACTTAAGGAATACATCGCCGCCGTTTTTAATTTCATGGTGTCGATCATCGCGGTGGTAACGGCGATTGCGTTCGTGTGGGGAGGATTCCGCTACATTTTCGGTTCGGCGTTCACGGATATCGCTCGCGCCAAAGAGATAATGATCGACGCAGGCATCGGCATGATCCTTGCGCTCGGCGCAGTTACATTGCTACAAACAATTAATCCCGCAACGCTCAAGTTCAACGCGCTTGATGTATTCATGATCAACAAGCAGATTTTATTGCAATCTTCGTTTTGCACCGATCTGGAAAAAACAGGAGGCAAGAATTATAAATTCGCGGACGCGGGTAAAGCGCCTGATGAAATTAAACTGGAAAATGCGAAGTTCAACGCTTCAGCCGCGGAAACAGTATGCGATCGCGAGTATTACATTGAAGGATTGGGAAAAAACCTTTGTTCAGGTAGGACGTGCGCGCAAGGAGTAGGGTACTCATGCGTTACGTGCAGGAATTCACAGGGAAAAATTCCGGAATGCGGACACAAGAAAACCGGGTCTGTGTGCATAAATGCGCAGTGGACAGGGACGATTACTTGGGATTCGTTGCAAACACCGTCTGTAATATTTCCTATTATAGTTTGCAATGACGCGAAGAATCCGACAGATTATGATGTGACGGAGAAAAATATTTTCAATCTGTCTAACGGAAACATATTATTCAGTACTGAGACGGCTTCTGTGGAATCTTCGATAAAGGAAGATGTCTTGGGCGGTTCTGCTCCATATCGACTATCTATTCCCACCGACATTGAAGCGCAAGCGGTAGATAAATGTAAGAATGGCGGAGGGGTGAAGGGGATTCTCCTAACCGTCTATTATGTCAACAAGGCAAAATTAATTAATCCATTGGCGCCTTTTATGGGAGGACCGGGTGGTGGTACCGTGTTGCTAGCTACAACAGATAATAGAAGTGCTGGCAGACTTTCTGGTTATGCAAATATAACCACATCTGGAAAGACGGAGGCGTTGGCATTTTATTGCAGCGTTCACAGATATGGTGCGCATTTACAAAAAACAGAATCATATTGGTCTATTCAAGAATTAAAGTCCGCCGGAAGTGGAGAGAAGCCCATTTTTTTCGATATCAATTTGAATAGTAATAACGCGCCTGATAGTCCAATGGATACAATTGGAAACAAGTGCGATAAGATCACGACGTTTTAGCTCCTCAGGGTTCTCCTCTTGCCCCTTCTCAAAATACGTGGTAGTCTCGGCGGCAAGTTATGCCACGTCAAACAAAACCGAAATTGGAAGCAGGCGCCTTTTATTACACGTATGTTCTCTATAGCCAGAAGGATCATAAGTTATATAAAGGATTTACGTCTGATTTAAAAAATAGAATAAAGGAACATAATCAAGGCAATGTGACATCGACTGCCTATCGAAGGCCTCTTATTTTGATCTACTATGAAGCAGGGTTATCTCGCGAAGATTCTTCACGGCGTGAAAAGTATCTAAAGTCGACCGCCGGTTCAAGGTTCATTGCAAAGAGATTGAGGGATTATCTCTATCTATAATTCGGTTTTGTTTGACGTGGTATGTCTGGACAACAGCGCATTTCAATTCGCGGGGCTCGCGTGCACAATTTGAAGAACGTTTCGATTGACCTGCCGAAAAACAAGTTGGTGGTCATGACCGGTCTTTCAGGATCTGGAAAATCTTCTCTTGCGTTTGATACCATCCACGCGGAAGGGCAACGGCGTTACATGGAATCTCTTTCCTCGTACGCGCGACAATTTCTAGAATTACAAGACAAGCCGGACGTTGACGAGATACTCGGACTTTCTCCGACCGTCGCAATCGACCAAAAATCCTCGTCGCACAATCCGCGTTCCACCGTCGGTACGGTCACGGAGGTCTATGACTTTTTGCGTCTTCTTTTCGCTCGCGCCGGGCGCGCTCATTGTCCGACTTGCGGCAAACCCGTGGTAGAACAAACGCAACGTGAAATCGCGGACAAGATTTTAGAAATGACAAAGCGCCACGGAGTGATCGTTCTCGCTCCCATGGTGCGCGGGCAGAAAGGGGAGCATAAAGTTGTTTTGCAGGCGGCAGAACGGGCGGGATACAAAGAGGTTCGTTTTGACGGGACCATCGCGGATATCGACGAACTGCTCCACGTTAAACCGGATAAAACCAAATCGCATACCATCGAAGTAGTGGTAACTACGATCGAGAAAGATACCGCAATGATCGCGGACGCGTTTCTCGAGACTTTGAAACAAGCGCTCGATCTCGGAAACGGACTCGTGATCGCGTTCGACTCCGAAACCGGCGACGAAACGCTATTCTCACAATCTCTCTTTTGCGCGGATTGCAACATTTCTTTGCCACAGCTTGAGCCGCGACTTTTTTCTTTCAATTCGCCGCATGGCGCATGTCCGGCGTGTACAGGACTCGGAACCAAGCTCGTGCTTGAGCCGGATCTCGTGATTCCGAACAAACGACTCACCATCGCGCAGGGAGCAATCAAACCATGGACGCGGATCGCGGGAAATCAGACCGGTCATTTGAAGTTACTCGAAGTTGTTGGAAACGAGCACGGATTTTCAATTCATGAGGAAGTCGGGAAATTATCGCTTGCCGCGAGAAAAATAATAATGGAAGGTACCGGAGATTCGACATACGAGGTTGACGGTAAGACTGTGAATTTCGGTGGAATTTTGGCAATGCTTGAAGATAAATATCGCCAGACCGACTCCGAATACGTGCAAAAGGAAATTGAAAATTACATGAGGGTTTTGACTTGTCCGGATTGCGAAGGTCGTCGCTTGCGCAAAGAAGCGTTGGGAGTGACGATCGCCGAACGCGGTATCGCTGATATCGTTACAATGCCGCTCGATGATGCGACCGCATTTTTCGAGGGGCTTGGAAAAGGCAAGCAGAAAATCAAGCCGTCCAAGATAATGAGAATAAAAACGGAGACGCGGATTGACGCTAACGGTTTTACGGAGCGCGAACGTCTAGTTGTGGATCAGATTTCTAACGAAGTGAAACATCGCCTCGCCAACCTCCAAAACGTCGGCTTGGGATATTTGACTCTCGACCGCAGTGCCATGTCGCTCTCCGGCGGAGAAGCGCAGCGTGTTCGTCTTGCGGCGCAACTTGGCGCGGAACTTTCAGGAGTCATCTATATTTTGGACGAGCCGTCCATCGGACTTCATCCGCGCGACAACGATAAACTGATCGCGACAATGAAACGGCTTCGCGATTTGGAAAACACGGTGATCGTGGTGGAGCACGACAAGGCGGTGATGGAAGCCGCGGACTATGTCGTGGACGTGGGGCCCGGCGCGGGGGAGTACGGAGGCGAGATCGTGGCGGCAGGAACGCTCGCGGAAATTAAACGTCACAAAGAATCTCTCACTGGCGCATACTTGACTGGGAGGAAACAAATTGAACGGCCGAAAAATCGCCGAAAGGGAAATGGGAAGTTTTTGTACGTACATGGAGCCAGCGAGTACAATTTGAAAAACGTGAACGTTAAATTCCCGCTCGGAAAATTCGTTTGCGTAACCGGAGTTTCAGGATCAGGTAAGTCCACGCTCGTGCTCGACATTTTGGCGCGTTCTCTTTCATCTCATTTTTACAATGCAAAAGAACTTCCGGGCGCGCACAAAAAGATTGAAGGATTGGATAATCTCGACAAGGTCGTATCCGTTGACCAATCGCCGATCGGCCGAACTCCAAGATCGAATCCGGCGACGTATACCGGAGTTTTCACGGTCATCCGCGATTTGTTTACGGAGATTCCGGAAGCCAAGATGCGCGGATATGACGCGGGAAAATTTTCTTTCAACGTGAAAGGCGGCGGTCGCTGCGAACCGTGCGGAGGAGACGGGTACGTCCAGATCGAAATGCAATTCCTTCCGAACGTGTACGTCGAGTGTTCGGAATGTCACGGTAAGCGGTACAACAGGGAAGCGCTGGAAATCCACTGGCGTGACAAAACAATCGCGGACATTCTCGACATGACCGTGGAGGAGGCGCGACGATTTTTCGTGGACCAGCCGCTCATTTACGAAAAATTATCCGTTCTGCACGAAGTCGGTCTCGGATACATGCGTCTCGGTCAACCGGCGACCACTCTTTCCGGCGGAGAAGCGCAGCGCGTGAAATTATCCACGGAATTGTCCCGACGAGCGACCGGGAAAACGCTATACATTTTGGACGAACCAACGACCGGTTTGCATTTCGACGACATTAAGCGGCTGCTCGTAGTTCTTCAAGCTCTCGTGGATAAGGGAAATACGGTGCTCGTGATTGAACACAATCTCGATGTGATAAAAAGCGCGGACTGGGTGATAGACATGGGACCGGACGGAGGAATCAAAGGAGGGGAAATAATCGCCGAAGGAACGCCGGAACAAATCGCGAAATCAAAGGGAAGCACGGCGAAGTATTTGAGAGATGTGATATAGAACTTTCTCGCCCTCCGTCATTGCGAGCCACAGCAGTGGCGCGGCAATCTGATATTTCCGTCATTGCGTAGCCAATATACTAAAAGGCGTGGCAATCTATCCCCCTCCGTCATTGCGAGCCCCAGCAGGGGCGTGGCAATCTAATTCCCTCCGTCAT
>JBBTQP010000043.1:0-24667 GCA_038065635.1 Patescibacteria group bacterium
GTGGCAATCTAATCAACTGTCATTGCGAGGAGTAGCGACGACGTGGCAATCTAATCAACTGTCATTGCGAGGAGTAGCAACGACGTGGCAATCTAATCAACTGTCATTGCGAGGAGTAACAACGACGCGGCAATCTAATCAACTGTCATTGCGAGGAGTAACAACGACGCGGCAATCTAGTAAGAGAATATCTCTCCTCTGATTTGATTGCCGCGCCCCTGCTGGGGCTCGCAATGACGGAGGGAATTTGATTGCCGCGCCCCTGATGGGGCTCGCAATGACGTGAATGAGAGGAAGTAGACCTCTGTTACCCAACTCTAAAATAGCACACATCGCCGTCTTTAATAACATAGTCCTTTCCTTCGACACGAACCAGTCCCTTTTCACGACACTTGGACTCCCCTCCTAGTTCCACAAAATCCTTCCAATCAGTCACTTCGACTCGGATAAAATTTTTCTCAAAATCACTATGGATTACTCCGGCAGCATGTGGCGCTTTCGATCCTTTTACGACTGTCCACGCACGAGTCTCCATCTCTCCGGAAGTTAGAAACGTGATGAGGCCTAACGCCGAGTATGCTTCGACGATCAGACGATCGAGCCCGGACGATTCCTGCCCTACGCTAGCGAGATATTCCTTTTTCTCATCTTCCGGCATAGCCGCAAGCTCCGCTTCCATCTTTACGCAGATAGGGACGGTATGTGATCCCGTAGGGGCGTATCCTTGCGATCGCCCCTCCCACGAGCCATCAGCAAGCTGAGACTCACTTACGTTTATGACATAAAGCATCGGCTTCATGGTAAGCAAAGAAAGTCCCTTCAAAATCTTTCGCTCATCCTCGCTCCATTCAATGTCACGTAACGCCGAATTCATCCCGGCATTATTCAAAGTGCTTTCCACTTTTTTCAAAACTGCGAATTCCGCTTCAAGCTCTTTTGTTTTTCCGGATTTAAGTTGGCGTTCCACGTTTTGCAGACGCTTCGTAACTGTTTCCAAATCGGCGAGAGCCAATTCCAGTGCAATTGTTTCCGCATCGCGCGCCGGATCAACCGTGTTCTCAACGTGAATCACGTTGGGATCGGTGAATGCGCGGAGCACTTGAGCGATAGCGTCACATTCTCGAATATGAGACAAAAATTTATTCCCGAGTCCCTGTCCTTCTGCCGCGCCTTTCACAAGTCCGGCGATATCCACAAACTCGATCGTGGTTGGTACGATGCGCCCTGAGTGCGAGATAGCGGCGAGCTTCCCAAGCCGCTCATCCGGAACTTCGACTACTCCGACGTTAGGATCAATCGTGCAAAACGGAAAATTCGCGCAGTCCACCGCCTTTTTCGTAATAGCCGAAAACAACGTGGACTTTCCAACGTTCGGCAACCCGACGATCCCGATTTGAAGAGGCATATCAAACAGAGACTACACTGAAATAAAACACCCGGCAATATGCACAATTTGTCCGTAGGTTAGGGTGAAGAGCCAGCAACCTTTGCAAGCGGGTGACAAATTGTAACTTAGTTCGTATGCTGCCAACACTCTCTAAACTCCAACCCTTTCGGGCAGATCTCGGCAATCCGCTCTTCAATTTTTGCTTATAGGTTTCACCATAGTTATTTTTTTTGGTTTGTGTTTTTGATCTTTCACCTTTTTCTCCACCTTTTTTTGCGCCGTCTTAATCGTCTCCAAATATGCCTCTTCAACCGGTGAAAGGGTCTTTTCCTGATACTTGAGGTACTCGTGCTCGGCTTTTTTAATCGCTTTTTCGTGACTCACTTTACCAGCATCTTTAAGCACGCCTTTGCCGTACATTCCTGCAAACTTATCCAATTCCGCCACCCAATCTTTCATGTGCATCGGTGTGCGTTCTTGGGCTTTAATTTCAGCAAGGTCAAAAAAGGCGGACACCAAACGATTCAACCGAAAGAGTTCGTCTTCGGTAAGGTAATTTTTGGCAGTGGAAATCTCTTGCCTTGATGGCATAGCTCCAGCAAAAGTTGTGAGCCCCATAAAATCTATCTCTGCGTCTGCGCGTACAAAAATGAGCTCGGCGGCTGTTTGACGGTTAGTGGCGTAGTGTAATTTGTTTTGTACTGTTTTGAAAAACGTGACCGATGCTTGATTTTTCGGATCGTAATCAACGCTTGTGGCGTACAGATCAAGCACTTGGCGATAGAGCGCTTTTTCACTACTGCGAATGTCACGAATGCGATCAAGAAGCTCGCGCCAATATGTGCCACCGCCGGACTCTTTGAGTCGAGCGTCGTCCATAGTAAAACCTTTGACGATATACTCGCGCAAGCGTGCGGTCGCCCATTGGCGAAATTGGGTGCCGCGGACAGATGTAACCCTGTAACCAACCGAAATAATAACATCAAGATTATAGTGATTTACCGTGTATTCTTTGCCGTCAGTCCCAGTTCGTCGGAATTCCCGACAAACTGATTCTTCATTCAATTCGCGTTCTTTAAACGCATTCAAAATATGCTCAGCAACCGTTGAACGTCCTTTTTCAAACAACTCCGCCATCTGGTCTTGCGTCAGCCAGACAGTTTCGCCGTCCATTTTTACCTCCACCTTGGTTTTACCGTCAGCGGTTTGGTAGAGAATAATTTGTGAGTTGTTTTGGCTCATAAGATTAAATACTACTTCCTTAACCACCTCTTTATAAAATCTCCAAAGTCATAATCACTAGTAATCAAGGTTGTGCTATCGCCAGTGGCATCTTTCATCGAAACTTCTTTTGTCGATTTATCAATGAAAAATTTATTTCCATTCTCATCTTCTAATGTTATTGTATTGCTAGTTTCACTTACTTCAACTGACTCCGAAGATCCTAAACTTTTTGGAGCGAGATAACGCATTTTGATAATTTCCTCCAGCGAAAAATACTGACGCGAATTCTCGTTAAATTTATTGAGCGGTTTAATAACGTAATACTGTCGCAAATCTCTTGGCTGATCTGCTATATTATCGAATTTAACAAAACCTCTGACTTCGCCAGACAAGCCACTTTGCGATGCAGTTAAAGTATTTATCAGCTCAATATCGGGTATAGCTTGGTACTGATAAAGTAGCGTGTACTTATAATCCTGTTTTTGACCGAATAGAACACCGATAATTACTAGTAGAACAATAATTATCAGGATTGAAAACTTTCGTCTTAAAATTGCGTTTTTGATGTTTTCTTTGCTCATATTTTTGAGATTTTGTGGATTGTAATGCTTTGTTAAAAGTATATCACTTCTACGATGTTTTACACGAACCATTTTGACTAAAAATTAGCTTCAGCTTGAACCATTAACCAACAGGTTATTTGTCTCTAATGTAAACCACTTTCATAAAAACACTTTTACCAATAAGTCAAATGGTTTCCCCTAGGTTCGAACCGTATGCACATCCACAAAACCGCCAACTCATACAGTAAATAAGCCATTCCGCACAAATTAAAAATCCCTCCGTTTTGGAGAGATGTTTAATGGTGGACCGTAACGGGATCGAACCGTTGACCTCTTCCATGCCATGGAAGCGCTCTACCAGCTGAGCTAACGGCCCATAATATTTGATGCGTCCTCTATAGGACCCCCCTCTAACTCCCCCTTCGTAAGGGGGAGAATGTGTAAGAGGATGACTGAAATCCTATGCTCCGTCAATACGAATCCCTGGTTTTCACCGCAAGCTCTATTCGATCACGCATCGTCCCACTTTCTCGATCTCGTTGTTTCAATATTGCGTGTAGTCGCCTCAATTCTTTTACCTCGTCTATCGCGTCCCTCCCGATTTCCGGAGATTCGCGCCAACGCTCAACCTCGCGATTCGCGTGGCGGATAGCTTGGATCAGCTGCTCTACCGAAACCTCTTGCAGTTGAGCTTCGTGCGGATCGAAAACGTGCGGTTCTTCGGATACCGTCTTGCACTCCATCCGTTCGAATGTTTTCGCGAAAGGAGATGATTCGAGCGGGATAACCTTCAACGGCTTTTCTTCTCGGACTGATAATTCCGAACGAAGAATTTCCGCGCGAACTTTCGGATGATCCGCGTGCCACGGCCCCGCTTCGCTTTCGCGCGTTCGCCATTCTCCCAATTCTCGTTCTATTTCAGCCGCTCCTCGCATTGATGCGTCCAACCGACGAAGCGTACGCCGCAATGCGTCGTGAACGTCTCGTAGCGAACGAATTTCTCTGTGCAGATCGTTTGGCTTCATCGTTTTTAATCGAATTGCCGTATTCTCCAAAGTCCGTTCGTAATCTTGATAAACGCGTTCAAACTCATCCGCTAAATCACGATGTCCTTGCTGAAGAGCGGCGAGTGCTCGCTCAGGATTTTCCAAGCAAAGACGCTCAAAATGAATCGGATCAAACGAAACGGAATGCGGCGGTTCCGAATGGAACCACCGCCGTATCCGATTGAGCCACTGAACTGACATAGCTTTTATAGGTAGCCCTTCTGCTCCTAAGGCGCATCCGCCTTTGGCGGAGACAAGCTCAGGGACTATTTTTGTTATCCTTATCTGACTTTACAGACTTTATGGACTTTATAGACTTTATGGACTCATTACGGCTTTTTAACTTCATTCTGTTCCTTCGGTCCGCTGATCGTTTCTTTCACCGGTTCAGGCAGCGGAGTCGTTACTGGCTTCATTTTCGAGTCACGTTGTTGAATCAAGAACGTCAAACGATCCTGGACCGATTGATTCCCCACGTTGTTATCCGCAACTTTTTGCACTTGTGCGATAGCATCGTCGTACCGACCCTGTTCTTCGTATACCGTAGAAAGATACCACCTGGCGTTGTCGTAGTTAGGTTCGATCGCGACTATCTGCTCAAACAAATTCAGCGACTTATCTTTCTCGTTGTTTCTATAGTATAGAATGGCGAGTTGAAACGCTATGCCAACGTTCTTATTATCAGTCTGCAAAACCTGCTCCAATTTCACTATCGCGTCCTGAAGTCTTCCCTGTCGCTCGTAAACCAATCCGAGGTTGTAATGAGCGAGCGCGTAATCCGGCTTGATCTGTATGGATTGATTCAACGCTTCAGCCGCTTTATCAAGTTCGAGTTTTATATTTTGCTGCGCCTCTTTTCTCTTAGCCTCTTCCGGAGATTGAAGCTGCTGTTGATACGCGTCAGATCGCAAAATTCGCAATTTACCGATCTCGTTGATAAACGTCGGGTTGTTCGGTTCAAGAGTTATCGCTTTCTCAAAAAATCTTATCGCCTCTTCATCGGCTCCACGTGTAAATGACGAGATAGACTGAAATACAAGTGCGCTGTTAGACCAGTTATCTACGTTAGCAGGTGAAACCTCTGTTGCGCGTTTCGCCATGGCTATAGATGACGAAATGGAAACATTAACCTTATTCGTCCGATCCGCATCAGGCGAGAGCTGAAACTCTTCATTCGCTCTAATCAAATACGCTTGAGACAAATTCCTATAGTACACATCGTTCCACCGATTCAAAGCGACGGATTTATTAAGCGCGTCGATCGAGCCCTGAATCTTGTTGCCGGAGCGGTACGATTCAACAGCGTACGCATATCTCGCATCCGCAATCAGTCTCTGTGTCGAAAGCCAAACTATGGTGACCGCGGTAACGCACAGAAACAGGAAAATCAGAGATAATACGGCCGAATTCGCAACGGATTTCTTTGCATCCCATGTGATTGAACCTGATGCGACAAGCGAGGAAAGTAAAGCCAGAAAGAACCAAAATGCGAAATGGTGGGAGAAATTATAGTTGTAGAAAAACGCAATGAACACGGTCGTTATCCAAGCGGTAAACACAGTCAGATACGCCTGCCAAAGATCGTCGTCTCGTTCGCGTAGGAGATGCGACGCGCTTTTCACTACGCCTGAGATTACCAAGATAAGCCATAGCACCATCCCTACAATTCCGATCGTCGGCAACAACGTCAACACCGTTGATATACTCCGCTCGAAACGAACCGTCCAAAATTGCGAAAGGTTTACTTCGACCGAACGAAACTTCGAATAATTAAAAATCCACGTTCCGGGACCGGAACCGAAAAGCGGTTTTTCCTGAACTACTTTTTTCGCGATTTCCCACGAAGCCGCGGTGGAAGGAGAAACTTCGGCGGGCAATTTTAGATCAATCGGGGTTCGAAATAACAGCAATACGACGGAAAGCGCGACCAAAACCGACGGAACTACCAACTTCAGAGATCGCTCGATGCGACGCGTCCGTAATATTGGAATAACCACGAGAAGAACCGTGCCAAACAATACCGCCGCCCAAACCACCCAAAAATCCACAACGACCGCCACGGCGACCGAGACCGCCAAAGCCGCCCATACGAGCGCTTTCGCCCAGGCGTTCGGTTTGCCTTTCTTTCCTAATATACACGTCTTATCCTTACACCCTAAAACCGTGAGCGATGCGGAAAGGATGAGTGGAAGAACCATGTAGACTCCGAGCGCGTTTATCGTTCCAACGGTGTTGAAAGTATTCGCCTTCGAGAACGCCCCCATCCAGCCGAACGGATAAATACCGAGAACTTGCAGTAGACCGAAAATACCTACCAATACGGACGAGGCGAGAAACGCGAGAATCATGTCGTACAATTTCGTGGTCCCCTTCACGGTATTCACGACTATCGTATAGAACAAAACAAACGCGGCGATGGTGATGAAAGACCATTGCATTTGCCCAATATTTCCAACGAACGACAAGTACCGATCGAGAGAAAAAGCCGTAGTCACGAGATAGCCGACGAAGAAAACCGCGACCACGAGATGAAGCCATGACCGACTTAATGAGAATTGTCGCAGACATACCGCTTGACCGATCCACGCGAGTGACGCGACTCCGGTCAATATAAGGAATAACGTTTGCTTATTCAGCTCCAGAATATCCAGAGTGAACGGGAGAAAGAAAAGAGGGACGAGGATTATTGCCGCGTACAGGCAACAATCGACGACTATTCCGAGCAAGCGAGCCAGTTTAGGATTCGGCTCGAGCTCATTATGAACTTTGCGTTCTTCGGCGTCGTGTCTTGAAATCATATATACAAAAAATAATAATTCCTGTCTTTGCCAGCAGTATACCACAACAAAAAAAGCTCCGTCTTGCGAGTGCATGACGGAGCGGGACGAGGAAACGAGCGAGAGTGGAGCACCCTCACTCGCTGGGGATGTGGAAGGACTGCCCCAAGTCTTCTGCAGGGAAGACGTTCCCCGACGAGAGCGGTTTCCCGTTCTCCACGATCACACCAGTGATCTCGTCGACGTGGAAGTCGATCCGGTATTCGTGACCGGCGAATTCCGTGTCGCCCGGCTTGTTCCACGCCAGAGCCGACCTGTACGTCATCTGGAGCGTCTCCCCTTTTGCGATCACGAACGAATCCGTGAGCACAATGTTCGCGAACTTCGCGCCGTTCGGCGCATCGATCTCCAGGGGCCCGGCGTAGACGAATCCGTCCACCACGTCCATGATCAGATTGGACGTGAAGAAGCTCTCCCCGTCCATCCCCTTCACCATCCCACTCCCGTCCGTGGAGTAGATCGTGTACGGGAGCGAGTCCACCCGCACCGAGTGGTTCGGCGCGAAGAGGTCGAACTCCAACAGGTGCTCGGTGGCGGCCGTGAGGTCGCCGTCGATCGGATGCTGGGTCACGACCAGCTCGATGGTCTCGACCGGGGGCTCGGTGACGGTGACCGTCTCGGTCGTCGACTCGGTCGTGGTCGACGCGGTCTCGGTCGAAGTCGTGGACGGTGACGCGGTCGTCAACCCGTCGTTCTGGAGAGAACCGGAGTTCTCACCGAGGGTTACGCTTCCGTTGCACCCGATTCCGACGAGGCAAGAAAGCGCTGCACAGAGAGCGATGAGAGTCTTGTTCACGGTTTTGCCCTCCTTAATGGGCTTGCCCTTGTCGGGCTGGGTTATTCTGGGTTATTAAGAAAAGAACGATTGATTTAAGAGTACCATACTTATACCAGAAATACCCACAAATGTCAAGGGAGGATGACAGCTGTATTTTTCGCCGATTCTGATACAATGCTTTTATGAAAAATAACCCTCCGTCCAAAAAGGCTCGGCTAGACGATGCGTGGAAGAAATTCGAGACTCGGGTTCGAGACGTAAGATCCAAAACAAAAGACCTTTTGCGTGATATGGATGAGCGAAAAAAGACTTCGAGTATTGCTGAAATACGAAAGCGAATCTCCAAAACATGAAAAGGAAATCCCCTAAATCACTAACAAAAAACGCGGATGATAAATACGCTGCACTGGCATTGGTTTGGAAACGCTTTGGCATCCGAATTACAAAAATACATAACTCGTTGGATGGATATAAAAAACAATAGGATATGCAACCGAATATTCAATCTCCGGAGTCGAGACTCGGAAGCGTCGAAGAGATGATAAAAATGGGACGGATGCCGTTGCCGGACATAGCCGACATGATGTTGAAAGAAGGTCAGCGCCATGTCGCGGATGTCAAAGGATCATTAAACAATATCCGCGGCGATCTAAAAGGTCCGGACGAGGATGCGTTCTCCGACGATTTTTGGAACCTCGAAAAAAAATTGGACTCCGCGCATACGGACCTGCGAAAGGAGGTCGGTGAAATAATGGAAGGCGGGATTAGTCCGATCGACGTTGGGAGCATGTTGGAAGAGACGTTTCACAATGCGAAAGCTGAAACCGCTCACAAAGAGCAAACGACGGAAACGAATCCCCTGTTCGATCCTAACATTGGACCGCTTGAGATAGCGGATAGAATAGGAGCTATAATGAGTGAGATTATTGAAAATGACTGCGTAGCATTCGATACATTAGATCAGGTTGCCGATCTCGCGTCGCAAGATGAGCTGGTGCGTGAAAAGACCTCCAACGCGCTTATCGGACGGGTTGGAGAAAAATACGCCAAACGCATCCTATCCGACCGTGAATATAGAGAGACGCTAAACAAACTCCAAGAGACGCTCTCGCGTCGACTTGAAGGAAACGAAAGTCCGCAATTCTGCAAAGAAACTAACTTGGAAAACCTAGTCGTGATAAACGAGATACTCGGTGATCGCGCCGAATCAGTGACTAGAACTCTCGATCTACGATCATACGGTAGGGGTCTTGATACTAGTCTTAAACTCACAAAGACTAAGGACGGGAAGTTTTCGGATCTTATAAAAGTTTTCGGCACAACATTCGACGACGAAGGTAATCTTGTCGATGCCCAGATCGAAGTTGGATTCGCGTTTGACGGCGTTGGACCGGACGGCGAGCCGAATAACGAAGACGCGCGGATACATCGCTTGTTCATGCGACAAACGAAAAAAATGCCGGACGGAAACCAAAAGTCGGAACTCATCGTCCGACACGAAATCTTCGACCTTCCAAATTCAATCAAAGGCGGAGGTCTAGCGGCAGAGGTGACGCGCTCGTCACTCGCGGAATACGACGAGCTCGGAGTTGACGCGATCACTCTCAGCGCGAATATCGACGTCGGAGGGTATGCATGGGCAAGCTACGGATACGGATGGGATACAGAAAAATATAAACTCAAAAAAACGTCTGGAGAATGGTTGAAGGCTGACATCGAGACTATTGCCGCAGGTATTCAGACGTTCATCGACACATTGGATGATGTTGAGGGAACTATTTCGGAGACTGAAAAACAAAGCATTATCGACGACCTGGAAAAAATCGACCGTAACCCACTCGCATGTACACCACAATTCTTGGCAGGAATCGGCAAAAAAGGGCCATTTCTTCAACAGGGCGAGTCAGGAAAATGGTACACAGGCGAAGCATTTCAACAGGCACTCAAGGATGGTCGTGAACATGAGGAAAGCAAAAAATACAAAGGTTCGATGCATGCAGGAAAATTCGGAATGCTTAAGAGCCACTGGCAAGGTCGCATCGACCTAAAACCAGACGGGCCTCAGGGAGGGAAAAATCGAAAACTGCTCGAAGAGAAAATTTCTCGCTCAACAAAATAATAAAAAAATATGAAAGAAAAACCTACGGACGAAAAGGCGATGGAAGGACGACTCATCAAAGACGGCGTGGATCTCGGCGACAAACACTTCCACGAAGTGGGATGGGGAACAACGCCTGATAAGGCGCACGAAGATCTCGAACGAATGGCTGGCGCAGAAGTGGAACTCGCGGAGCAACAGGCCGAAGCATTCGCGCAGAAAGACAAAGAAATCGGAATCAGCGCATATAAAGGGCTCGTGGAGATATACAAGAACCATCCGAACGTTGAAAAGTGGAAAAAACGAATCGAGGAGCTGAAACGCGACTGATATATTGAAACGATTATTTTGATGAGATTGCCACGCGCTTTAGGTATATGCGCTCGCAATGACGATGTAACAAAAAACGCCGCGCGTTCTCTTGTGAAAGCGGGCGTTTGCGTTATGAAAGAATGATCGGCAAGACCATTGCGGCAGGCGTGCGAACCTTGATGTGCGCTTGGATGGATGAGTCGTCCGGATTGACATCGATTACGAGCGCGCCGTTTTGATGCGCGCCGGAAACGAACGCTGCGGCCGGCATGACCACGCCGCTCGTACCGATGACAAGAACCGCGATAGCAGACTGCGCGGCCTCAATGGAACGCGTGAGCGCGTCGGTAGGAATCGGCTCATCGAACCATACGATCGCAGGACGCTCGAGCGCCCAACAGCACGGCGACGTCGGCAATGAGTCGTATGACAGCGAGCGCTCCTCGCGTTCCGCGCCGCACTCTGTGCAACGATTTCTCCAGAGCGATCCGTGGAGACGGATCACGTCAGGATGTCCGGCGCGCTCATGGAGCCCGTCAACATTTTGCGTGACGAGCGTCACTCCGTCGCGATCTTGCGCCCACTTCGCGATGGCGTGATGTGCCGCGTTCGGTTCGCACGCCGCGACAGTCTTCCGTCGTTCGCAATACCATTCCCAGACGAGCTTGGGATCGGCGGCGAACGCCTCGGGTTTCGCGAGTTCCGTAAAATGGCGATTCCGCCAATAACCTCCTGCTCCGCGAAACGTGGGTACGCCGCTCTCCGCGCTGATGCCCGCACCGGTTATCACGAGCACGCATCTCGAGTTCTTCATCGCGGCACGGGTCAGCATTATCGAGTCGACCAATGTGTCATCCGTGGACTGTGATTCTTCGACCATGGCTTGCCTTTCAATTACAAGTTCTCAAATGAGCGATGAATGACAATCGCAGAAATCCGTACTTCTGTCAAGTGTAAATGCCTTGCGAAAAAGACAAAAAAATGGTAATAATTGCTGCATATGAGCATTGAAAACAACGTCGCCATGAATGCCGCTTCGTCGCCTAGAAAAACGAGGGATTTGCCAATACCGGCCTGGAAAAAAGAAAAGCACGGATCCGGTGTTAGATTGAAGCGGGTCGAAAAAATAGAGGAGGGTCCGAGATTCGTAACCGGCTCTGCGACCGAAACGTCATCCAAACACCTTGTAAATGAAGACCACTTCGAGATCGACAAGAGACGAGGTATTTTTGCCGTAGCAGACGGCATGGGCAGCGTTCCTGCCGGAGATGTCGCTTCGCATGAAGCGATCGGTCAACTTGAAATAGATAAAATCGACGGAGCTCTCGCGAACGCAAAAACTGTCAAAGACGTAAAAACAGCAGAACTCATCAAGAGCGTTTTTGACAGCTCGAAAGACGCGACTTTACGACAAAATGACGTCGAAGATGCGGTTAGCGCAATTCTCTTGCGTATGAATGACGAGATTGAAGAACTCGGAAAAACAAACGAGGATGTACGAACAATGGCGAAAGAAAAGACCAAAAAACTACTCGCTCTAAGAAAAATTATTTTTGATCAAAACAATTCTGAACATCAAAAATTAATGCAGGATGCAATTCAGACAATTGGCTGCACGATGTCATTAATGAAAACGTGGCAAAATGAGAAAAGCGAACACATGATAACCGTTGGAAACATCGGCGACTCACGAATATACCGACTCAGAAATGGAGCGCTAGAACGACTAACTCGTGATGATTCGCATGTGCAGATATTGCTTGATGCCGGCATCGTAAAAAACGATCAAGATGTAAAGGAAAAAATCGACATAACAAGCGTCATCGCGTTTACAAATAAACATCCTGAACTAAAAAATCTTTTTCAGGATATCAGAGAAAATCCAAACGATACTGTCGCGCTTGGCGAAATACGACACAAACTATCACAAGCAGCCGGTTTGAAAACATTGTTAAAAAATAAATTTGGAATCGACTTCAAGCCGTTCGTTCGAAGTTATGACATGGAAGACGGGGATGCTTTCGTCGTAGTTTCGGACGGAATTTCAGACAACCTTTACGACGAAGAAATCCGAAGTATCGTTGCGACTCATTTTGAAAACCCACAACAGATAGCCGAAGAACTGCAACGCGTTGCATCGAAGCGCTCAAAAGAAAGTAACAAGAAAAATGCTCGCGCCAAGCCGGATGACATGACTGCGGTGGCGGCTGTATTTCTAGGAGAATAAAAAAATCCCGCCGGCGAGATGTCAGCGGGGTCTATGTGTCGGCGGCGTCTTCCGCGTCCCTCATTGGGATCGGACGCGCGAGAAATGCGGCCGTACTTGATGCGTTGGGAAACTCGCGAGAGGAACCCCCTCGGATGAGCTTCACGCTCTTGATGTGGAAAAGCGCCGCGTCTCTGTCCTTCCTGACGCCGAACACTTCAGTCGCGTCGTTTCTACTACTGAGCCGCGCTCTGACGTGCGGGGCTTCGAACTGGGTCCATTCCGGGATGAATCGGATCGAGCACGGTTTCTCGTCGTGCACGAGCTCGATAGCGAGCGTCTTCAACCAGTACGGCGGGAGACTTTTCGCCACGAAGAGCGTGAGCGTGAGCGTGAAGACTCGACGACTGCGGTCATACCCGACGCGCACTGTGTTGACCAAGTCGAATCGCTTCGCATCCGAGCCGTCGAAAATGTTTCGTATTGTCGTATAACCTCCTATGGTGAAGAAAAAAGGAACGTTAAAGTCTACTTAACCTATTTTCCATCCTTTGTCAAGAAACCTATCTTGAAAAAAGTTTGAAATACCTGTAGCGTGCCCCAAGGAAAGCAAGGGAGGCATTGCCGAGAAATAAACACGCGCAGGTGGGTCGGACCATGTGTCCGACGGCGTAAAAAACACGCCATGGCCACCGCCTGCTACAGTTTTTTGACCGAGGCCCTGCCGAGAAGTAAATATGCGCAGGTGGTGGAACTGGTATACACGCCAGCCTTAGGAGCTGGTTCCCGAAAGGGATTGAGGGTTCGAGTCCCTCTCTGCGCACCATTATCAAAAAAGTACCGATCGGTACTTTTTAGATAATCGCTCGTATTAAAACCGAATAAAAAAAACGCTCCTACCGAGCTTGGTAAAAGCGCTGAAACGAGTGACCGCGCGCCCTTCTAGTTGACGAGACTTTTCCGACCGCCGTTTGCACGGAGCCGATGTGCTTGGTCTATCTTCTTTCCAATTCTTGAGACGTCGGCGTCAATCTGTGAGACAGCGCTACCTATCTTAGATGCACTGACGTCTATCTCTGAAACGAGACCTCGTAACTCCCCCACCAAAACCAGGAGGGCGTCAACGATCTCCTTCGCTCTGCCGAGCTTGCCCGCTCCGTCTTCGGCCAACGCCGGTTGACCACTCTTTTTCTTTTCGAACGGAGGCCTGGTGATCCCGAACGCCGCGAGCGCGTTCTTGATTTTGCCGGTATTGATTGACGTCGATATCAACCTAACTCCTTCAGGCAAATTCTTTTTGACGCGCTCAATCATCTTGTGAGCGATGAAACGCGTGTGGATTATCACCTCAACGCGTTCTGGGATCGAGTCCTTTCTCCACGCTGCCGGATCCGTGTTGAACCAGATCACGACGCGAGGATGGTTCTTCACCCACTCAGGAAAGTTGCTGCTCCGCCCTCCTAGGATCAACACCTTTCCGTTGGCACTGATTTGGCGAAGGCTACTTGGTGGCGGTTCGTGTACCATGAAACCCTTTCTTGGTTTTGAAAAAACAGCTCCGTAACGACTTACTACCTTTAAAAATAAGTAATGTCAAGATCCAACCCATGAGGTATGATGCTCGAACTATGTTACGAAACCTATCTCGCGCGACTTGCGCTATACTTCTATCCGTATTTTTCATGCCTCTCTCGGCATCAGCCGCCGTCCAAAACGGCACGCTTATCAAAGGCAAAACAAGCAACGCCGTCTACTACGTAGAAGCCGGTAAGCGATACGCGTTCCCGAATGAGCAGGTATTCCTAAGCTGGTATCAGGATTTTTCATCAGTGACGACCGTTTCGGATGCGGATCTCGCATCATACACTCTTACAGGAAACGTCCGCTTTCGCCCTGGTGCGCTACTCGTAAAAATCACGACCGATCCTAAAGTCTATGCTGTCTCGCGCTATGGAGTACTGCGCTGGGTCATGAGCGAACAAGCGGCCGCGGATCTATACGGCTCGAATTGGAGTTCCATAGTTCGCGACGTTTCGGACACGCTATTCATCAATTACTTACGCGGATCCGATGTCGGGCAGTCGGTTGACTACAATAGAAACGAAGAGCAGAGCGTAACTAAAATAACCGATGATATTCGGCCGATCGGATACGTACCTCCGGTTGCGCAAACAAGCATTCCGACGGAAGCCGCAAAAAAAATCGCTACACTCTCCGTAGTAGCGAGCACTTCACAGGCGACGCTAAATCAAATGGTGGATGTTTTTGCCAAGGTTGAAAATTCCTCTCTTCCATTGGCTAAAATCGAACTTTACGCGGACAACGAAACAATGCCTTTCGCCACGTGCCTTGCGGCAACCGACTGCCATGGCGTTTACACTGTGATTCAATCGCCACTAACGATTTATTTTTCCGCGCGCGGAACGGATGCGAATGGCGCCGCTGTCACGACACCTCTATCGGCAAGATCTCCTCTGTCCGTACAGCAGACATCCTCCGATATACAAATCTCGATCAGCCCACAAATATCCGGCGCAGGCACTCGCGTCAGCTTCACTTCGGATGCGCATAAATTCAGCGGCATTAATAACCACAAAGTTTATGCGGCAATACCAGGTGAACCAAATCCCGTGCTCCTGAAAGACTGCGGAGCGGAATCGAACTGTGCGGCCTCTCTTCCGTTCTATCGCACGACGCAACTCTTTTCCAAAATCACAACAGGAGGACAAACCTCGCAATCGGCATCCGTAACATTATCGATTACTGGCAATGGAATTCCAAAACCGACGCTTACGTTACTTAGCAAGCCATCGCCAAATCAAGCCGTGATAAAAATAGACGCGCCGACCGGTGAGACGATAGGATTCACGACACTCGTCGCTGGCGTAACCGAAGGGAACACCGCTGTAGCGCTCTGCGATCAATCTACATGCGAAGTAACAATTCAATTTTCCACCCCGCAACAATACACATCCTTCACCGACGTCGGAGGAAAACTGGAATCATCAAACACGTTGAACCTGGAACCGTAATCATCAAAAAATATCCAACCAACAAAAATGGTCCGTCCGGACCATTTTTGTTGTATGCAGAAACATTAAGACTGGTAAATATCGTGTTTGCCTATGGAATAGAAAACGATGTCGCCGTTCGCCATACGCTTAAAAATAATACGAACTTTCATAGTCACGGATATGGACCACGATCCAATAAGGTTACCTTTTAGACCATGCAGGCGAAGCGATGGATGAAGTGGATCCTGACGAAACAACGCCTCGGTTTTGATCGCTCTATTCTTAATCTCATCCGGCAATTTTCGAAATTCCGAAACAAACTTCGGATGATAAAAGATGGCTTTAACCACCATATCAATGCATTAAATCCGCCAAAGATTTTGCGCGAATCAGTTTTCCGTCTTTATATAGCTTGTCGACATCTGCGGCACGCCCAACTAGCTCGTGCTCGCTTATCAAATCAACGTCATCCTGCGCTAAAAGATATCTTAGATACTCGCTAGTGTTTCTAAATCCGCGTACTCGAGCAAGTTTACGAGTTTTCGTCGCTTCCACGGACGTAGCGTTAAATGAAATAGTCGTATGCATATACTCGCATTATATTTTTAATGCACAGTAGCGTCAAGACTCGGACTCTTAACCCCTGTCTTTGCTAAAAATAATTCAGCGGCTTTCCGGTCGACTTTCCAAGACCCGTCTTCTTCGCAAATGTGTCAAAAAAACGGGTTGCTTGCCAAGCCGCTCTGAACATTACTCTTGCTCTGCGGGGTTCGCGAGACGAATGGCATCAGGATGCTTCACCCAGACATCTAGGATAATGCTTGGTGGAGCGATGACCCGCAGGCTACAAACAAAAAGGAGCATTTCTTTACCGCATCTTCCACTCTTTGCGGAAAATCGACCAAGTAGCCCCCCGAATGAACGAGAGCGGAATAGACCACACTCGCAATTGAAGGAAGTTGTGGAATTATGTTGAATCTGGAACAGTAATAATTATTGGTTTCTAACTTTGCCATCTTCAATAATTCTTCCTTAATTCAAGAAGTGGCACACCAATAATGCTCTGTAACTTTTCCAGTATAGTATGGAGATAGGGTATCGTCGGCGATAATACTTGTATATTTTCTTTGTTTTAATTCATCCAGAATCGAATCCCGTGATCCACCTTCTATCCATTGTAAATGGACTTCGAGCAAAATAACCGTGGGGCTATGAACGATTGACTTGATAACCTTATATTCTGCTCCTTCTATATCCAATTTTACCAACCCGGGCGTTCCAGTTTTATTGACGAGGTCTTCAAACGATACAGTCTCAATTGTCATTCCTTTGTCGCTCAACCTTCCTGCGGTGCCTCCCTCCGTGACAGAAAAGGTATGAGAACCTGTTGAATCGTAAAGAGCTTTCTCAATAACGAACGCATTGTCAAGATTGTTTAACTCAATATTCGCCTTAACGTGTTTCACAGCTTCTTCGTCTACGTCAAGAATATAGACTTTGGCGCTTGGGTTAGCTTTAGCTGCCAATAGCCCGTAGATACCATTATAAGCACCTGCGTCCCAAATTACTGGTTGTTTTTTAGACTCGATTACCCATCTCTCCCATAGATTGGCTTCACATTGAAGATTAGAACATTGTTTGGCGATAAAATGATGGTATGGATGAGTAAAGCCCAATAGCACCGTTACACCGCCGATTGTGACGCTATATGACTTAATACCTAATATTTTCGCCCAATAATACAACAGATACACCCGTGCCCTCTTCGGGTAATAAACGCTCGCCCACTTCCAATCAAGGTTTCTCAACGTATTTATTTTTTTTAAAATGCTCATAAAAGTTTAAATATAGTTAATCTTAATTCCTTTCCTATACTCAACTCTACAATCACTATTACAGTATACCTGAAAAACGATCTCTTTTACTTTTTTACAGAGCAACCGATACCTTACTCCAATTTTTATAATTCATGCTCTCTCCACGTACTCCCCCGTATCCGTATTCACCACGATCTCCTCGCCTTCTTTCAAAAAGATAGGAACATTCACGATAAAACCGACGTCGGTTTTCGCTTCTTTGGTTACGTTGCCGCTCGCTGTGTCGCCTTTAACAGCCGGCATCGTCTCCACGATTTTGAAATTCATTTTCTTTGGAAGTTGCAACGCGATCGGACGTCCTTCGTACATGGTTAGTGTAAGCTCAAGACCGTCGCGAACGTATTTCCCCTGTTCGCCGACATCTTCATCCGACATCGTAAACTGTTCGTATGACGCAGTATCCATAAACGTATAACCGGTGCCGTCGTGGTAAAGATATTGCATGTTGCGATACTCGACTTCGACGATGGTAATTGTTTCCGAAACTTTGTACGTCTGTTCAAGTGTCTTTCCGGATTTCAAATTCTTGATGCGCGTGCGCACGAATGCCGCTCCTTTGCCAGGATTGATATGCTGAAACTCGGTCACCACCCACGGATCGCCGTTCTGGAGAATGACCACGCCTTTCTTTATGTCGTTTGGAGATGCCATGGTGGGGAGGTAAGTAGAGGAGTAGAGGAGTAGCTACTTCCCTACTTCCCTGTTAATGACGAGAGTTTGCTGGAAAAATGGAATTGCGTCAACTCTCAGATTCTTTCCTGTTCAACAATTTCGTCTCCCGTCATTGCGAGGAGTAGCAACGACGCGGCAATCTAATAAGAGTAATATCTCCTCTGATTAGATTGCCACGCCCCTGCTGGGGCTCGCAATGACGGAGGGATTAGATTGCCACGCCTTTTAGTATATTGGCTACGCAATGACAGAAAGATTCTTAATAACAAACGCCCGACCCTTTGAGTTGAGGGGGCCGGGCTTTCGACGTGTGGTGGGTGAGGCTATTGCGGCCTTCCCTTTTTCAGACGAGACTGCATCTCGATCTTCAGGTGGTAGACTTGCAGGCCGACCCAGAGGGCCTTCTCGAGCACCCAGAGGACGATGCTTCCAACCGTGAAGATCCCAAAGATCGTAACAACAATCTGTAGCACTCTTCTCTCCTTGTTGAACGTTGAATACACTCTCAATATAGCATAAAAAAACGATCTTGTCAAGTCTACTAATCAAAAACCGTATTCTAAATATCAATGCACCGCCAATTTTATGTCATTCCGACCGAGGAGGCACTGCGACGAGGGAGGAATCCCTTTAAGCGCAGCATTAAGGGATTCCTCCGCTTCGGTCGGAATGACAATGTAAGGAAGGTGGTGCATTGCTAACTTGAATAAATCAAAAACCCGGTTGGAGTTCCGGGTTGTGGTTTCAGGACTCGACCCAGGGTCGATTCCCGGCCGGAGCCATAAAGAGAAAAAGGCAATTGTCAGCCCAATACGGGTAACCGAGGGCTTGGCCGAACGTGGCGTTGCCATCGTGATTTTTGACGTACGAAGCGCCGGATTTGCGCTGCACGAGCGCGTCCAACGCTACGATCGGCCGATCGTCTTCGAAAAACGCGCCGAGTTTTCGATCAAATTCGCGGAGCTCCTCTTCTCCGGCGCAAATCGACTCTTGTGCGCGATGCGCTCCGGCGCACGCTTCACCGGTTGAGATCCTGCGACCGTATTCCACCACCCACACCTCCCAGACGCCAGATCCTGTCCGCATGATTCCGTTTATGAGAATGTTCGATTGTTGCATGAGACACCCATAACCCCCCCACTAACTCCCCGTTAAAAACCTCTCCCTCGCTGAAAACGGCACGACGTCGTTGATCGACTTTGCGCCGGTGAGTAGCATCACGAAACGATCGACGCCGAACGCGATACCAACGGCATTATCCATCTTCGGCAATGCTTCGAGAAATTTTTCGTCGATCGGCCAAATCTTTTTTCCATGAGCTTGTCGCAACGCTTGTTCCTCTTCAAATCGTTTTCTCTGTTCATCCGCATCCGCAAGCTCCGCGAATCCGTTCGCGAGTTCCAAGCCACCGATGTAGAGTTCGACGCGATCGGCGTAGCGAGGATCATTCGCGGATCGACGCGCGAGCGCTGCCATGGAGGCAGGATAGCGGTGGAGAAAAGTCGGCTGTTCGGCTCCGAGCTTTGGTTCTATGTGAGATAGAAATATCTTGAAAAAAACATCGTCCCACGAATCATTGTCATCAACCGTTTGATCCAGAGAGATCGCGAGTTTTTTCATTCCTTCAAGATCATCTAAAAGAGGTGTCAGCTCCACGTTCAAATATTCGCGAAACGCCTGTTCGACTGTGATACGGCGCCAGCTTCTTGTTAGCGACGAGGGAGAAATACGAAACTCTCTAGCGACCGACATGACCATATCTTCCGTATCATCCATGAGATCGGAAAGTGTCGCGCCTTTTCTATACCACTCAAGCATCAAAAATTCCGGATCGTGCGTCCCGTCCCACGGTTCGTTGTTGCGAAAGCATGGTCCGAGGTCGTATATCTTTTCCATCCCCTCGGCGAGTAGACGCTTCATGGCGTATTCGGGCGACGTTATCAACGCCACTGGATGTTGCGTGTTGCGTGTTGCGTGTTGCGTAACTTCCGTCCAAAACGGTTCCAAGTGTGGCTCCTGTCCTGGCAATCCTACGAGTCGTGGCGTATGCATCTCCGCATATCCGCGTTCGTCAAACCAAGCTCGAATGAGCTTGATGATATGGGAGCGGGAGCGAAGGTTTTGGATATTCATAACAAAAAAGAGAAGTAGTGAGTAGTGTAGTAGAAAAGTAGCTAGCTACTCCGCTACTTTCCTACTGCTCTACTCCTCTCTTATTACACTACGTATGGCAGGAGTCCCATGAACCTTGCGCGCTTGATTGCCTGCGCGAGTTTGCGTTGGTGCCACATGCATACGCCGGAACGTTTTCGCGCCACGATCTTTCCAAACGAAGAAAGATAGCGCTTCAACATGTTCGTATCCTTGTAGTTGATAGAAGATGCGTTCGCGAGACAAAACATGCACGGTCGATCTGTTTTTTTCTTGATAGGCATAAATTTTAAAACGGAATATCTTCTAACTTAATCTCCTGATCGCCTGTTCCTTTGTCGACTTGTTGAGGAATCGGTGAGAGAGTCGGCTCCGCCGGCTGTTGCGAGGTCGCAGCTGCACCGGCCTGACCCGCTGGCGCCCGATCCAGCATGATCATGTTCTCCGCTATGATCTCTGTGCGATTTCTTTTTGTTCCATCCTGCGCTTCCCAGTCGCGAGTCTGCAAACGTCCTTCAATGTAAACCTTGCGACCTTTTCCGAGATACTGGCTGCAAATATCTGCTAGCTTCCCCCACGCTACGATATTGTGGTACTCAACTTTCTCTTGTTTCTGACCTGCGTTATCCGTCCATTGATGTGATGTTGCGACGGAAAAATTACTGACGCTCTGCCCGCTTGGCGTTGTGCGGAGTTCGGGATCTCGCGTGAGATTTCCGATTATCATTGCGCGATTAAGGTTCATATTTGTGATTATGAATTTTCCTCAAGAGCAGCTGCCAACTTTTTCTCCAACTCTTCGTCAGAAATCTTGGCGACCGGCGCTTCTTTTACCGTGGATGCTTCGACGCCTTCTTCAAGCACTGCGACACCGGACTTGATCTCATCCGTTTTCTTCGCCTGCTCGTCTGATGCCGGACGTTCGCGGCGTCGGCGTTGTTCGTCTTTCGCTTCGATGTTCACTTCCGTGAACTGAACCATATCGAACGTTTCTTCTCCGGCTTCGTCGGCGCGAAGAATCATGTGGCGTACGACGTCATTCGTAATGCGCAATCCCTCTTCAATCTTGGCTACGACTGACGGTTCGGATTCGAAACGAACCAAAACGTAATGGCCATATCTCGATTTCTTTATTGGATATGCGAAACGAAACTTACCGAGACGCTTGGTTGTCGTAAGCGTGGCGCCGTTTTTCTCAAGTAGCGCTCGCACGACGGCCTCCACGGTACCGACATCATCATCGGCAAACGTGGCGGAAACTATATACAGAAGCTCGTATTGCATGCATTTTTCATGGCTCGCCCCGAAAGCGTTCGGGGTCACTAGGATCCTGTGGAATCCGGCGATTGGACGGCTATGAAGTATTCGTATTAATGGCTTGAGACTATAGAAAAGTTAGAGTTTCGTCAAGGGGAATGGAAACGAATGTGCTTCTGTCATTCCGACAGAGGAGGTTTTGCGACGAGCGGAGGAATCCCTTGCATTGCGGCTTTAAGGGGTCCCTCCGCTTCGGTCGGGAAGACAAGAAAAAAAGAGATCCGTGTGGATCTCCTTGGAGTGAAAACGTGTGGAAACGGCGGTGGAATCGCCGAAGAGTGGTTGTGGAACGGCGGTTACGCCGAGGCCGAGATCTCGCGATCGAGTTCGACCATGAAATTGAGTAGTGGCTGCTGCCCTTCTAGGCGCGGCCTGTCCTGATCTTTGAACTTGCCGATCAGGTCGGCGCCGGGGACTGCCTGCACTTGCAAGAAATTCCAGAGGCGCATGTGCACCGGTAGCGATAGCGCAAACGGCTTACCCCCTCGTTCGTTAATCGCGAGACAAACGAACTGGAGCGCTGCGCTGAACATTGCTTCCAGAGGCGTTTTGCCCTCGTCCTTGAGACGGAGTACAGCCCTGAGCATGAGGTTCTCGTTCATCATGGCTTGCAGCGTCTCGTGGCTTTGGTCGGCGAGCAGATCAGCTTCCACGAGCTTGCCTCTTGCGACGCCCAACTCCTCACGGAGTCTATCGTTCTCGCGCCGCAAACCTGTGACGCGATCCTTCTCCGCTTTCGCGACGCTTTCGGCGGCTACGAGCTTCTGCTCGATATCGGCGACGAGTTGCGCTTTCGGAAGCCCCGTGTCGGTAAACCGCGTCTTGTGAGACTGGGGTTTCGTCGACTTGGCTGCCAGTCGCGAAACCGACTGGAGGTTGGACACGTTAGCCATGAGCTGCGGTCTCGGCGGAGGCGCTTCGCGAGCCGCTGTCTTCGCAAGCGAAGCGGCATCCTCTTTCGCCGCCAGCTCGCTCTCGAGCTCGTTCGATCGCATTTGGAGCGCGGAGATTTCCAAGTTGAGAGCCCTGGTCTCTCTTCCGGCAACTTCAAGATCCCCGCTCTGCTTCTTACAGCTTGCTCGAAGGATCTCGACTCGCGTCTTGAGTACGCGGTTCCTCTTAAGCTCGCCTCCGTACAACGCGCTCACGCCGCACAGCAGCGCGAACACGCACCAGAACACGAATCCGAATGGCTGGCTCTTCGGCGTGCCTGCGATCTGTTCGCGGAGCTTTTGATTCTCCGCTTGCAGATTCACGAGCTCGACCGACGGGGGTTCGACGAACAGCATATCGAGCGCCTTCGGCTTCTCGACCGGTGGCTCGACATTCTTCACCGGAGGCGAAGGAGGCAGAACCGGCACCACTCCGAGAGCCGTGAGCTTCTGCTGGAGGCAGGCCACGTTCTTCATGCAGCCGTCCTGCTTGTCCACGCGGTCCACCTTTTGCTGGACCGTCTCGACCACCTTCAACGGGACGACGATGATCGATCTGGCGACCAAGGCGATGTTCTGCTGACCTTTCTCGCAGCTGTTCCAGACACTCGTGTCCCCCTTCGTACGGAGGAACATGGGACCGTCCTGCGGCACCATGCACACGGCGATTGTCTTGTCGGGATTCGCTGCGTGAATGATTCTCCATGTCAGCTCTTCACCGTCCGGCTTGTCAACCGACCTGGTGGAGTTCGCGTACATGGCACTGAAGGCGCGCACTACGGTGTTGACGCCCAAGCCTTTCCCGACCTCGATCCTCGGGTAGCCCTCTTCCGTCTGACCACGACTCTCGAACTTGCGATCTTGCGCCTTTGCGCTCGCGCTGCTCGTGACGAGGGTGATCCCCGCCAGGAGCGTCAGAATGATGATGTACAACCTCATTCCACACTCTCCGTTTCCGTTGTTGTTTCCACTTCCACGTTCCACGTTGCCAAAGGAGCGAATGGTCAAGATCATCATACATTATGCCATCCGTCAAGTGACGGGATCCGTCAAGTGCGATACCCTTTGGCGCATGAAACACTTCGCCATTTTCGGCTCACATCCGCGTTTAAGCTCTGCGGAGCTCTCATTAACCCTGGGTAAAACCGCTCATATCCAAAACCTTGGATCCGCGGCGATTATTGAAGATGCCTCATGGGACGGAGGAAAGGCCATGAACCGTCTTGGTGGAACCGTGAAAGTAGGCGACGTGATATTGGAGACGACGATAACCGAATTGCAGCCGGAGCGTCTTGCCGCGATGATAATTGAAAGACCGCGCGGCTCCAGAATCGTATTCGGACTCACGACCTACGGCGTTTCCGGAATGAACAAAAAACTGGACAAGCTCGGACTTGCCCTAAAACGAGCGCTTCAAAATGAAGGAAAATCCGCGCGCTGGGTAACGTCGCGCGAATCAATCGGGCTCTCTCCTGCGGCAGTGGCAAAACTCGATCTTACGAGAGACGGGTATGATCTCGCCATACTTGTCGCCGGCAGAAAAGTTTTCGTCGGGCTCACGACCAACGTGCAGGACGCTACCGCCTGGAGCGAGCGGGATTACGGTCGCCCAAGCCGAAGCGAAGAAGCGGGAATGCTTCCGCCTAAACTCGCGCGCATGATGGTAAATCTTGCTGAACTTCCATCGCGCGGAGTTTTGTTTGATCCGTTCTGCGGGTCAGGAACTATTTTGATGGAAGCCGCGCTCGCGACGGATGCAAAAAAAATAATCGGAAGCGACATTGAGTCCGCGCAAATCAAAGCCACTAACTCAAACTTGGACTGGCTAATGAAGGAACGGATACTGTCTACGGATGACGTCGGCAGATTCAAAGTATTTCAATCCGATGCGCGCAAACTTGAATCCGGCATTGATAACGAGTCCGTAGACGCCGTAGTCACAGAGGGTTCGCTGGGACCGCTTCTCAAAGGATCGGAATCGCGAGATGTTCTTGAAAAAAACGCGAACGAACTCATCAAACTCTGGCGCGAAACTCTAGTAACCCTGCGCGGCTTGCTTCGCCCGCACGGAAGAATCGTCTGCATCTGGCCAACTTTCGTAACGTCACGAGGATCGGCGCACGTGTCGCTTTCGGCAAAAGAAATATCGGAACTTGGATACTCGCAGATCGGATCTCCCCTGCTCTACGAACGTCCAAACCAACGCGTAAAACGAAACATTGTCGTTCTTCAATCGCGTCATTGCGAGCCCCA
>JBBTQP010000044.1:0-6184 GCA_038065635.1 Patescibacteria group bacterium
TGCCTCTTCCTGTCGCGTATTTCATATCAGGACTGACCGGGGACCCGGCTGGGAATTTGTAATAACCGGGGTCATTTCTCCACGGTGGAAACCAGTCGTGTTCAAAGATGAACAAATCCAACTGGTCATAGAGCTTGGCTTCATCCAGCCGATCAAGCGGTTGCCAGTTGGCGCCAAAAACGAGGATTTTACCTTTTTGGCTGGCATACTGGTGGGCATGCTTTATGAGGTTTTGCAAGACGGCGTCGGAAGCCGAATAAAGGAAATGGATGTAGTCGTTTACAAACGGAACTTTGTTCCGATCATTTTTATATTGCTCTTTGTAATTATTTTTGATAATATACTGGCAGTAATTAAAACTATCTATCTGATTCACGCCTTTGCTTTTTAACTTATCTTCAGTGTATTTGTTTTTGAGAAAATCTCTAAAACCATTCAAAGAATATTGATCGCATGGACCTTCGCCTGTCCACAGAGCCTGTATAGTGCCCTGGTGTTCATCAACGGTAATGCCATCAGTACCGCCATTGATATCCACTTCAATGGCTCTTTTTATATAATTCTGATAGGCCGGGTCAAGGATATTCAGGAATAAAATTCCTTGTTGATATAGCGGTTTTCCATCGAACCCTTTGAGATACGAGTCCTTCAATTCCAGCGGCAGTTCTTCAACCGTTTTTGCCATAAGCGAGTTCCACGTGGAGATATTTGAAAAAGCTTTTGCTCCATGACTTTGCAACTTTTGTACCCATTTAATTTTGGTTCCCACGATCGGACCGAAAGCAAATATGTTGCCATTCATGATCCAATCTTCTGGATCCTTAAAAAAAACCCGTCCGTAGATATCCACTTTTGAGGGGATGAATTGTTTAGTTGATGGAGTTGATAGCAATCCCAACAAGTTAATTTTTGGCATTTGTACTCCGCCTTCGCACCACGGCGGCGCAGGCCAAGGCCCTTGGGGAGGACACGCTTTAAGCACAAACATCACAGCAGTCGCAACGACAAATAAGCCAATGACTCCAACAATTGAAATCAAAAATGTTTTCATAAGATTATTTTCGCCCGAGCAAACACTTCAGAACACGATTATTATTTTCATTGTATCAACGAGATTAAGACAACCACATTTTTATCTTATCCCAAAATATCAGTGCTACTCCCAAAATAACAATTAAAGACATGGATATGGGTGCCGCGACCCCGTACTGCCCCACTGATCCCATACTCCCCCCGACCATAATGAGACCTAAAATAACGATAATGACTCCGATAATTTTTCTTTTATTCATATTGTTGTTCTAAACATAAAAATTTAATTATCATCAACGACCTTTATTTTGATGAGCAAATCTATTATAACAAATAAAAAAAATTGGTTCAAACTTCCGTTTGAGCGGGCAGAAATTGTTTTTGGATTTCAAAAATCCCTTCAAAATCCTTGCCGAAGCCGAGCCCCGCCTCTGGTGCCGATGATATCGGGGCGGCAGATTTTCCCGACAACGCGATAATTAGTCGAATGCGTGTCGGGATCCCGCATCATGGCGGAGGGGGTGAGATTCGCCCCGATACGCCTTTTTTGCAATATAGCGATCGGGATGCCGACGGGGTACGTCGGCAAACTCACGGTAACCTTGTGGCTACGGTCCAGTCTCAGAGCGGAGAGGGTGAGATTCGAACTCACGGTACGGTTTCCCGTACGGCAGATTTCAAGTCTGCTGCTTTAGACCACTCAGCCACCTCTCCGTTATAAGACCGGAAGCAAGCAAAAAGTACACAGTTTTCCGATTTTTGGCAATTCTTGTCCCCCTCCTTACGAAGGAGGGGTTAGGGGAGGTCTCCTCCTAGGATCCGGGTTCAGACCCCCTCTAACTCCCCCTTCGTAAGGGGGAGGATATTCGGGACGCGGCATGCTAGTAGCTTCACGCACCCAGCGCTAGTGTGAAACCGTAAACTCGTTTTACTCCGGCTTCTCTAAGAACACGCGCGGCTTCCTGCATTGTCGCTCCCGTTGTGAAAACATCGTCGGTAAGAAGTACAGCTTCCGGAATCTCCACGTCTTTTCGGATTTGGAATGCGTCTTTCACGTTCGCTTTTCTATAAACTCCGGGCGCAAGATCCGCCTGTGCGCTCATTGATGACGAACGAGACAAGAGCGAGGATTCCTTTCCCCATGGAACAACTGTGCGACGTAGGCATTCTCCAACCATCGCGGCCTGATCAAATCCTCGCGCGCGAATCCTTTCGGGTGAGCCGATCACCGGTTGAATCGAGATCGCCGACTCCCCCGCCCACGGCCACGGGTCACGCCTCGTTTCCGCGTATCTTCTGATAAGCGCGTCCAGCGATGGCGCGAGCTTCGTGACGTAACGGTACTTAACCGACCGGATGAGAGCGCGCAAACGAGGATCGTGATAATAGCCGATGCTCGTGAGCGATGTGAGTTGGACATCGCCAGCACGTTTACAGTCATGTTCCCGCTTTACACTTCCGCACGCAAAACACGGATCAAACTGAATAAGCTCGATCAACTCCAAACAATCTTTGCAAAACCAACAACCCGTCCGCGTATTCTTATTGCACGCAACGCAATGCGGAGGGAATATGGAGTCTAAAAGTGAGCGTAACAACTGATTTGTCATTGCGAGGAGCGAGCACGCGACGTGGCAATCTAATCAAAGAAAAATGATTGCTCTTATTAGATTGCCGCGTCGTTGCTACTCCTCGCAATGACGGTTGTTATGATTACCACGCCACTTCTTGGGCTCGTAATGACGTTTTTATTGACGACAAACAATTACAACTCAACCTCCTTCCAACTTAAACCATCCAGCAAATATCCCCCAGCCGTCTGCTTTTCAAAAATCACGGTTACTTCCTTATATGAAACCTTTGTTGGCGCGGACGGATTTCCGGCATCTTCCGCTTGTTGAACTTGAAGAATGATTGGCATCACATCAGCGCCGGAAACCGCTGATTTACTATCTACAGCAACGACTCGCGTAACCATTCCGAAAGCCGAACCGGAAACCGGATGTTTTTTCTGCATCGCCTGTTGCTCGGACGTTAACTTTTGCTGAAACGACGGCGTGGCGTTTATGAGCACGTCTTCGTATCCTTTGAACCCGTTCATGCTTGAACCCGAACCGATTCTCGCTACGATCGCGGACGCTAGATCTTCCAATTCTTTCACGTCTTGGGGAGTGACAACGGGCACGCTCCCACCAGTTGGGATTGTCGGCTGAACGCCGCTGGGTATTACTCCTGTCGGTAGGGTCGGCGGTTGTTCCGGCGTACTCAAAAACGGCTTGAGTAGAATCCAAATCCCGATCGCCAACAGAATCAACGCGACTAGGATAAGAAGAATGAGTTTGTTTCGTTTTTCCATATTATTAAACTTTTATTCCTTTACTTTCTTCTTCCTGCTGTTCCTTGAACTCCTTTTTCGCCTGTTCGATCTGTAGCAACTGCTTCGGGTCTGTCGTAACAATCTGATCTTCCGTATAAGAAGCAACGATCTGGATGGCGGCGTGCTTTTGACCGGCAAAAAAGATCCCCTCCCCTTTTCCTGATTCGAGCAAAAGATATTTTTCTGATTGCGTGAGAAGAAAAACGCGCGCGATAAGGTCGATCGAAGCCGGGCTTTGCTTCAACAAAAGCTGGACTGCGGAATTGGTTACGATCGCCTGACCGTAAGGCGAGGTAAGGAAATCGTTCACGTCCTGCGTGATAGTCGTAACGCCTAGATAATATTTGCGGCAGCGCTTAACGAGCGCGAAAATAAATTTCGCAGAATCTTCGGATTGCATAAGCCACCACGCCTCGTCGATCACGAGAATGCGTTTTTTACGTTCGGACCGCACCGCGTTCCAAATGAAGTTGACAATCGTGTAAATCGCCATGGGCCGCAATTCATCTTCGAGATCTCTCACCGAAAAAATCACCATCTGGTTATCAACTTTCACCGTGGTCGGCGAGTTGAGCAATCCGGAGAACGTTCCTTCCGTGTATTTCTTTAACCGCACGACGAGATCTCCAGTCCCCTCCATCCCCTCGAGTACGTCTTGAAAATCCTGCAAAACCGGCGGTTCCACTGCGGATAAATCCGCGCCAGGGACTATATCTTTTTTCGCGTACGTCTCGAGAAGTGCGCGATCTAGAACCGAATCTTCCGCCACCGTGACTTTTCCGAGCATCAAACGCAGAAGTCCTTTGATGGTGATGACCGCGCTTCGGATTATATCTTCGACTGATACCGCCTCGCCGGAAGGACGTGGCAGATCGAAGGGGTTAATTTTAGATTGAGATGCGAGAGAGATGTTCACGTAAGTGCCGCCAACTGCGTCGGAAAGGTGCTTGTATTCCATTTCCGGATCGATGACGATCACGTCGGTTCCAAGCATCATGGAGCGCAAAATCTCGAGTTTGACGGCGTAGGATTTACCCGCGCCAGACGTGGCGAAGATGACGGCGTTCGCGTTCTGAAGCGAGAAACGGTCGAACAAAATCAGAGAGTTGTTGTGGCGGTTGATTCCGTAAAGAATTCCGTTGTCTGACGTAAGCTCTGCGGACGTGAATGGAAACGACGACGCGATCGGCGAAGTGCTCATGTTGAACGAAATCATGAGTTCGTCGTTGCCAACAGGAAGCGTGGAGTTAAACCCTTGTTCCGCCTGGTAATACGCCCGCTTCGTATAAATCAACATGGATCCGAAAGTGGATTCCACGGTCGACGTAAGGCGTTCGAGCTGTTCTTCGGACGTGGAATAAAAAGTTACGTAAAAAGCGAATTGAAAAAAGTGCTCGATTCCCTGCGTAAGGTCGTCGCGCAATTGCTCCACGTCGCGAAGTGCGGTTTCAGCGATAGGATCGCGCGGCTTTCCGGATTCGGCGTCGGTTGAAATCTGCGCCTCAAGAACTCCTACTTTTTTCTTTAATTGCTTGAGAACCACGTCCGCCTTGATCGGAAAAAAGAACATGGACACGTCCATGACCGCGTTCAAGTTGATGATAGGAGACGCCCAGCCCACGGTGACGTATCGCGGATATGTAACGATAAAAAGCGTGCGCACCAACACGTCGCCAAGTTTGACGAAGCTCGGCTCGATCTTCATGGCGCTCGGAGCGATGAGATCCTTGATGGAAGCAACGCCGCGGCGATAAACGCGCTCTTCTTCAAGCGCGATTGTCTCCACCGCCTGCTCCTTTTGGATTTCTCCCTCGCTCTGAATTTTTTCCATCCCAACGCCACCAGCGGTTATTGACGATGGTTCAAATTCCTTTTTCGGTCTTATTTCAATGGACATAAGAGAGTCGAAAGTCCGTAAAGTCTTTAAAGTCGAAAGTCATCCAAGACTTTATGGACTTTATGGACTTTATGGACTTTATGGACTTCATAGACTTATCCTTCCAACTGTAACTTTGACACATCCGTCATCCTTTGGGACTCGAACAATTCAGGATTATACACCGTGTAGTACAACTCTATGAGAGACTGCGTGTCGAGCATGGCGGCGTTCAGCGACATGGACTGCAGGCCGGACATGATCTGATTGACTCGCAACATCAAAAGTTCCTTGCTCTTCAGAAACTTCTCATCGGTGATTCTAATGGCGATCGACGGAGTAAGAATCTCTCCAAGACGAGAGAAGAATCCCTTTTGCTGATCGGTGGCCGGATTGAGTGGCACGACAACGTAAAACCTCTTCTGCATGATCTCTCCAAGGTCAACGAGTTGCTTCACATAGTCGAGATAATCGCCGATCTGCCGACGCAGCAATTCATTCTTCTGATCTTTTTCGGAATCACGAAGCTTCAGTAGATAGTCGTCGATGTTCATGCGGCGCGACTGGATTACTACTTGAATAGAAAAATCCAGCCCGTTAAGGAACTGCATGTATGCTTGAACGATCGCGTTTTGTTCGTCCATGGATTTGAGCGCGAAGTTGATGCTCGACACAAGCAGCACGGCGCGAATTGTTCCGTCTTTCATCACCACCACGTCTTCCTTAATTTCCGCGATATCCAAATACCGCTGCGCCGGAACGCCTGGCTTTGCCGCTGCAAGTTTATTTTTATTCTTAGACATAGAAAAGTCGAAAGTCTATAAAGTCTATAAAGTCTTTAAAGTCAAAAATCGTAAAATCGATTCCACTCCAAACTTTATAGACTTTACGGACTTTAT
>JBBTQP010000044.1:6284-28383 GCA_038065635.1 Patescibacteria group bacterium
ACTTTATAGACTTTACGGACTTTATGAACTTTATAGACTTCATACTATTCCTCCTCCGCCTTATAAACTCCTCCGGTATTAACCGTGAGCGATAAGTCTCGCAAACGACTGCGGCTTGGCGCTTCTTTTCGTACCGTACGTTGAACCACAACAGTCACCAGCGGTTTGAGCAATTCGCGAAGCTCCGCATCGAGCGGACGCTTATCCCATACGCGAAGTTTCGGACGAGTTTTGGTTTGAAGAAAGTTGACGAAGAAGACGTGGAACGGCTGACCGTTCACTTTCATGAACGAAAAAGTCGCGGCAAACGCGGCGGTTACGAGAGCGATCGCAACAAAGTATCCGAACGAAAAAATCTTATATTCGATAAAAATCACGAGTACCGCCGCCAAACAAATCAAAAACTGCCGAACCGTGATCGGCCCGAGAATCTGATCTTCCTTGTCGATGAATTGTGGAACTATAAATTTTTCAGGCATGGATGGTAATAGTCTATCAAGTCCATCAAGTCCTTAAAGTCTGTAAAGTCATTGGAAAGAGTTTTTCATTAATTAATTCGATTACTTTATAGACTTTATGAACTTTACAGACTTTATAGACTTGTTCTCAAAAGTGTAGCGTACTATTGAATGAAACGATAGCCGCGATTTCATCAGGCGAAAGAGCGTCGCCTCCGGCGGCGCGTTTTTCTTCGGCCAATTCCGCGACCTGCCTTGCCTGACGAAAACTTTCCGCGACCAGCGCCACGTACGACGCTTGAAACGGGCTGGCCTGATACGCCCGAATTCCTTCCAGTCGCTTTTCAAATGATTCCTGCCCCAAAATCTCTATCTTCTGGCTTATTTTTTTCACCGCGTCTTCCGGAGACTTGGCGAGGCGACGAAACTCAGCGATTGAAAGAGATCCCAGCTCTCCGATCAATCCGTAAAGCTGTGGACTAGCGCCCCTGCCTGCCGAAGACGGCTCCGCGGCGTGCCTAACTGCGTCAACGGACGGCCGTGCGGTGACCGCAACCTTTGAAATCTCTACGGTGGCTTTTGATACGGAAACGCCCGGCCGTTCGGTTTTTACCGGCGATTGCAACAATGATCCGTCGAACGGCTGGACCATGCGTGAAGCTGGCGCAGGAACAAGTTCACCGTATTTCTCCAGTTCGATCCTTCTCTCTTTATGTTCCAATGGAGATACGGGAACTCGCGCAAAAGACTGTCGAAATTCTTCGGTCGTCGTCTTTTGTTTGGCTTCCTCGTCTTTTCTTTGTCGAACGCGCTCTTCGTACCACTTCGCATGCTCTTCGGCTTCACGGCGCCGACGTTCTTCGATCTTTCGTTGCTGATCCGAAAGTTGTTGATCTATCTTTTGCTTCTCCTCGGTTGAGATACGATCATGAAACTCCTTGTAACTTTCTTCAACGGTTTTCGCGATAGCTTCTGACTGCGCCTGATCAAGCGAGAGTCCGCCAACTTTGGTGTCTCGACGAAAAAGCTGCCGCAACTCTTCGGCGCTACGAACGTCACGCAGTCGAGAGGAAATCGCGTTTCGTAGACGACTCGTAAGATATTCTGACGGCGGACGATATGCGACTCGCGCGAACGTCGCCTCAAGCGCCGAATCCAACTCTGTCGCGGATTTTGTAGACGCGACCTGCATCTTCGCCTGAATCGACTCGATCTCTTTCTCATCCTCCGTCTTCCCTCCTACATTCGACATTCCATATTCTACATTCGTCTTTTCCCTCGCCTCCCTCGACAGCCACGATCCGTATTCGTCTTCGGATATCACAGTGGCTCGCGACAGAATATCCTTCATTGCCACGAGAGTTTTTTCCGCCATCCCTTTATCCAATCCCAAGCCCCCGAAATCCGCGCCGCGAGAAAGCGTCTCCAAAACCTGCGAATCAACGCGAACACCTTTTACTCTGCTCACGATAAGCTCGCGAAGACGTTCACGCGTGGCGCCCATTAGAGAAAACCCAACGGTCGCCGCGACTTCGGTGGCGGCTCCGGAAAAAGTGAGCGGCTTTGTGTAAATTTGATAATGAGAAACGAACGGGAGGACGAGTCCTACGGATTTAGCGGTCTCGATCGCTGACGGTTTTATTGAATCTCCCAACGGCACGAATCTCTCCGCAAGAAGTTTCGCCTCCAACCTTTTCAAATCCTCCGGCTTCCAAGTTTTTCCAAACTCATCATCAATCGCAACGAGATAGGAATCCAAATCCAACTGTCCGGCTAAAACCAAACGATCAAAATCGGAAATCAAAAGATCGTCTTCCTCCGAAAGTTTGAATTCTTCTCTTACGGATTTGATCGAATCCGAATAGTGCGAAGATAAAAGGAATTCCTCCAAAGTAGACCCTAGTTCAACTTCGGTATCTTTTTCTTGTGACGCGACCGCTATCGGAGTTGGCGTGGGCACGGGTGCTGACACGGGCACCGCTACAGGTACCGCCAACTCATCGCTTGGCGGAGGCGGCGGCGGTTGCCGAATTTGCATCACTTCGGCCATATTGCCCTATGTTTCATCATCTTCATCCTCGTCTCTTTCCTGCCTACGAGACTTTTTTTCTGATCCTTTTTCCTTGGCTCGTCGCGCGCTGGCCGTAGCCTTTTCGGAAACGTGCGTACGCATTCCGCGATACTTTGGATTGCTTGCGATAGCGGATGCCTTGGCGAGTACACGACCTTCAACGGATTTCGTGTCCCTAATCAATTCGTCTATTTTACTCTTTGTATATCCCTTTGCCGTCATTTCTTTTTCAACTCTTTCGCCTTCTCTTGTAATTACCGCCATCATCTGACCGAGTTTTGCTTTGACGTTTGAATTTCCCTTGGAAACCGCTTCCTCATAAGCTTTGCGCAATTTTTCCGGATCAATCGCCGCAACAAACTCGCTACGCGCCTCGTTGACGCCGTCTAACTTAGCAGTCAAAGAATCGATGTCGAAATTTTGAATATCCGTCAATGTCTTATCCAGTTTTTCATTCAATTGCTTCATTTGCGCTCCGAACTCTTGCCTATGTTCCGGCGTCTCGAACTTCGCCGTTTCCGCGTTTAGATTAAAGGCCTGCTGAATCGTCGCTCCGGCAACCATGGCGTCACCACGAAAAGCCGTCGCTTCAGGACTTCCACGGGGTGCGGCGTTCGCGCGTTGCAGCGACGCTTGAATAGCTTGCTCGTTCCGCACGAACTTTTGTGCGACATTCACATTCGGCGCGGCTTGAGACAGCTGAACGCTAAGTATTTGACCGTTCTGACCTTTCCCGACAAACGACCCTGCCTTTTCAGCTGCTTCAATTTCTTTCGCTGTCGCACCCTTCTTCATCGCTTTTAACTGCACCGCGCGATCCTCTTCGCTGGTCGATGACAGATGTTTATCAATGTATGCCAACCGATCACCTCCGCCTCCGTGCCCAAGCTCTTCCCATCCCTCCGACATCTTGTCCACGCTTCCATCGCTCTTCATGGCTCCTATTGCAGACAATAGAGCAAATGCTGGACCGCTACCTGTAAACGCCTCTGCCTGTTTTGTCTTAAGAAACTCACGGATATTTTCAGGCCGCGCGTTTGCAACTCCTCCTAAAGATTCCAAGTCCGGAAAAAGACCTGGATCTTTCTTAAGTGCTTCGCCGTACCTTTCCAACGCCGTATCGTCGCCGGAATCTTCTGCAGCCCTTATGCCAAGACTTATTTCCGATGCAGCTCGTCGCTTAGCCAGCCCTTCAGCCCTAACCTTCCGTTCGTCTTCCGATAAATCTGGTCGTTCTTTAGCTAACTTCCCAATTTCTTGTTTAACAAGTGCCTTTCTACCCGGACCCGTTGTCAATGAATTAGATACTGAAATTTGTGCTTGCCGCGCAACCGCTCTATTGCCGGATTTTGTCAACAACTGCTCCATCTCTAATCGTTTTTCTATGCTCAGACCTGTAGTTGCGGCACCAAGGATTTTTTTGCCTCTCGCTTCACGCGCGGCTTCGCGTTTACCTCTAGCACCTGCCATACCCGCAAAAGTCTCGGCACCGATGCCGAAAGGCATTGCTCTCATTCCAATCTTTCCAATCCCTCCACGAATATTCGTGAGCCGATCCACACCCTCAAACCCGACTTTGGAAACTTTTCCGCTGATACGCGCCGCGCCTCGCGCCAAGTGCACCGCCGCTCCTCCGCCGCTCGAAACAGCGGTGGCGAATTTCCCGAGAGACGAAGAAATCGCGGAGGACTGCTTCACGGCGAATTCGACTCCTTGCAGCATCAAAATCACGGCGACTATGAACGATCCTATCTCTGACGGAGTGCCTACCTTGGATACGAAAGATGCGGATCCTGCGTTACTATCAAGCTCAGTATTGTTCCCCATCGTTTCCATGAACGGCTTTTGACCCTGCGCGATTGCAAGCGCCAACCAAAGGAAAAACGCCATTGCAGGACCTGCGATTAGAAGTGTGCTTAATCTGCTCCAAAAACTGTCGGTGAATGCTGAAAACGCCTTTTGCATTTTCCCCGGAAGCGCCCAAGCGAAAAACGCCATCGGCGACATGATAATTAAAAGCCACAAACCAACGATGCGGAAAGCTATAAACGCTGTCATTATCACTACCAGCGTGAGAGCGACGCCCAGCAGAATTACGGCAAGCACGCTTGCCCCGATCAACTGCGTCAGGTCATATACATTCTTGTCATCCGTATCAATATCGCGAAGTGACGTGGCCTTATCAAGTTGTAGCGCCGTAACGAAATTTCCTCCGGCTGCCTGCTTAAACGCATTTACGAAGGTAAGCATGAGCACCTGCGAGAAGTCGATCATCAGACCGATGAGCGTCTTTGAAAAGTTGATGAGCACTGCCATTAGGAGCAACCGCGGCAGGACTTTTGTGTAATGAAATTCCTTGTATCCGATAATCGTGGAAAACGCGCTCACGAGCAGCACGACGATGAAAAACATGTTCACCACGTCGCGCACTAGCGGCCACCCAGTCTCCACCGCCTGCGATTTTAAGAAATCGTTATATGACGCAAAAAAAATAAGAACGTTCACTACAATAATAATAAGTCTTCCCAACACGTCGATTATTACTCCGCAAAAACGTCCAAGTAGCGCAAGCGCTCCTCTCGTAACGTCCTCCGTCCAACCCCCAGCATTCGCGCCATGCCCCATCACGAAAACGCCGAACGTAAAAATAAAAATCACGAAAACTACATCGCGAGATGAAAAACGCGGGAGTTCAAGGAACCAACGTCGTAAACTTTCCCGCAGTCGCGCTAACGCTTGGGACATATCTATTAGAGAGTATAGCATACCGTCATCGCGAATGTGGATGCGTTGTTTATCGTAGGGGCGGGCTTGTCCCGCCCTCCCCGAATGCGAATGTGCATGCGTTTATCGTAGGGGCGGGCTTGTCCCGCCCTCCCCGACGAACACATCGATGCAATGCGATTCGGTCGCAGACCGAATCAGGGCGGGAGAACCCCGCCCCTACCGAATTCGGGCGCATGGCATGCGCCCCTACGATCCCATACGATTCCCAATGACAAACTGTCGAATTACTGCTAAACTCGGCATTGCATGAGAAACCGACTTCAGGTTGATTTTTTGAATCCGGAACCGGATCGCGCGGCTCGGCGAACTACGTTCATCGCGGTGGTCGTTTTTACGCTGTTCGTTGGCATTCTTTCAGCAGTAGGCGCGGGTGCTTCCTACCGTTCGGTCGCTAATGGAACCAACGTGCTTTTTGAGATCGGAAACCTTCCGGTTATCGGCGACATACGTCGTCTCGTTCTTGGGGGTGACGAGAAAAATGGCGACGTGATTGCAACGCCGGACGGAAGATTGAACATCATGTTGTTCGGAGTCGGCGGAGCTAATCACGACGGATCGGAACTTACGGATACGATCATACTCGCGTCGGTCGACACGAAAGATAACCGTGTCGGTCTACTCTCAATTCCACGAGACTTGGCATATCCGCTCGGTAGCGCGCGCTTCCAAAGAATCAACGCGCTGAACGCGTATGCGGAACAAGATCATCCGGGGCAGGGATCGACTCTCGCCGCAAAAGACATCGGACAACTTTTCAGTGTTCGCATAGACCACGCGATCAAAGTTGACTTTCGAGGATTTGAAAAATTCATAGACGCACTCGACGGAATCGACCTGACGATAGAACGCGACTTCGCGGATTATTCGTATCCGACGCTCGACGACAAATGGCAGACTATCTCTTTCAAAGCCGGATCGCAACACATGGATGGAAGCAAGGCTCTGATTTTCGTACGCTCGCGCCACGGCACCAACGGCGAAGGAAGCGATTTCGCAAGAAGTCGAAGACAGCAACTCGTAATTCAAGCGGTACGCAACAAGCTTTTTTCTCTTGGCGTTTTGACCAGCCCATCCAAAATCGCGGAACTGTGGGGGGTGGTCTCAGCGCACGTTCAAACGGATCTCTCGCCGTGGGACATGGTGAAACTCGCGCCAATGGCAATGAACATGGACGGCGAGAAAATAATTACAAACGCTTTGACCGACGCGCCGGACGGAGAGCTCGTGGCGGCGAACGTGGACGGCGCGTTCATGTTGTTTCCAAAACGACCGGACTGGTCCGAACTTCGATTGATCGCGCAAAATCCGTTCGCCACAAAAACGGAACGTGATGCGCAAAATCGTCCAAGCGAAGTTGTGCGCGTTGAAATAAAAAACGGAACAACGCGGACAGGATTTGCCACGCAAGTTTCTGCGCTTCTAAAAAAACAGGGCTACTCGGTCACGGGCACTGGAAACGCCGTGCGCCGAGGTTACGAAAAAACGGTTATCTTCGATCTTACTGGTGGAAAAATGACGGATGAGCTGGCGCGCCTTAAAAAACTCCTCCACGCCAACGTTTCGACAGTACTCCCGTCATGGGCTTCGGACACTTCGACACGCATCGTATATTCGGACGAGCTGACGCCGGAACCAGTGGGAGCTACTGCGACGGAATTTTTGGTAATACTTGGAGAGTCAAGTTTGGGATTGATAGATCCTTATGCGGGGGAATAATCATGTCATTCCCGTGTAGACGGGAATCCAGATCAAAATGATTTTCCTTCATTGTCTGGATCCCCGCCTGCGCGGGGATGACAAAAGAGTTCAACCGCAGTGTCACATAATAAATTCCATATGAAACGCCAACACAAATATCCTATCGTCGCCATTGTCGGCCGCGCGAACGTGGGGAAATCCACGCTCTGGAACCGACTCACGGAAACCACGCGCGCGCTCGTCTCCACCGTACCGCACACCACGCGCGACAGAAATTACGCCCTTACGACGTGGCGCGGTCTTTGCATTGAAACGGTTGACACGGGCGGACTTGACGCGGATCAGGGATCGGAAATCGGGCGCGGCATTATCAAACAGGCGGAGTATGCGATTCGCGAGGCGGATCTCGTGCTTCTTCTTGTTGATGCTGAAGACGGCGTGCTAAAAAACGACATCGATCTTGCGAAAACCGTACGGGCGATCAACAAACATATTATTCTCGTCGCGAATAAAATAGATAATCCGGATCGGCAAAGTCTTGCTGCGACAAAAGAACTTTTCAGTCTCGGATTCGGCCAGGGACTTCCGATCTCCGCTTCAACCGGCCGCGGAGTCGGAGATCTTCTTGACGCGGTATATGACGAACTGGAACGCTTGGGCAAACATCCCGCGCCGATTGAAACAAACGAAGGTTTGAAGCTCGTGATAATGGGACGACCCAACGTAGGAAAATCTTCGCTCATGAACGCCATACTCGGCGAAGAACGCGTGATCGTTTCCTCTATTCCTCACACAACGCGCGAGCCGCAAGACACCACATTCGAGTGGAAGGGCGAACGTGTAACGCTTATAGACACTGCCGGGATGCGCAAACGCAGCCACGTGGAGCCGGGACTGGAAAAAGCAGGCGTTGATAGAAACGAACAGGCACTCATGAAGGCAGACGTCGCGCTGCTGGTTTTCGACTCCACCGAAGACGTGACAACACAGGATCGCCACCTGGCAGGACTTCTGGAAAACGCGGGTCGCGGTCTTATTCTCGTCGCTAACAAATGGGATTTGGTGGAAGACAAGACAACGAGAACCACTGACGAATACGAGAAGCTGATACGTCAGACATTCCCCTTCCTTTCCTGGGCGCCGATCTACTTCGTGTCCGCAAAAAAACGACAACGCACTGATAAGCTTCTCGACCACGCGTTCACCATTCGAGAAGAACGACGGCGACAGATCGCGTATAATGCTTTACAGAGATTCCTAAAAACTGTTCTTGCGCGAAAAAAGCCGCTCGCCAGAATAGGCGCAAAATCGCCGTACGTGCTCGACGTTACGCAAATCGGCATAGAACCGCCGAACTTTCTAATGACCATTCGCGGAGAAAAAGAAACGGTTCACGCTTCATGGCTCCGATATTTTGAAAACCGTCTGCGAGAAAAATTCGGCTTCGACGGAACTCCGGTCATAGTAAGGGCGAGACAGGTTCCATTCTCCAAATCTCATGATGAGAAGGATTATATAAAATCGGCCGAACCGAAAAAGAAACTTAAACATCCTTGGGCGCGCAAACGCAGACCCATAGGACGAATCGGAAGATACTAATATGAAACTGATTGTCGGACTTGGAAACCCAGGAGCCGAATACAAGGGAACGCGGCACAACGCGGGATTTGCAGTAGTTGATTTGTTGGCATCGCATCTGGAGGCGACGTGGAAAAACGATGCAAAACGTTTCGCGCAAGTTGCAACCGCAACGGTCAACGGCGATACGATGATTTTGATAAAACCGGAGACGTTCATGAACGAATCCGGCCGAGCGGTCCGCGCGACCATGTCACAACGAAAAATCAAACCGGAGGATACGCTCATCATTCACGACGACATGGATTTGCCCGTGGGTCGTTTGAAATTTACTGTCGGGGGAGGAGCCGGCGGACACAATGGCGTAGCAGACATTCAAGAAAGACTCGGCGCGGACAACGTGGCGCGAGTCAAGATAGGGATAGGAAGGCCAACCGGAAGGACACTCCCCGAAAAATGGGTTCTTGGAAAACCACGGGGTAAAGAAAGAGAAGAACTTGAAATCACAATCGAAAAAGCCTGCGACGCGGCGCTGGATTGGATGACACTGGGGATAGCGAAGGCGATGAATAAATGGAATTAATGTCATTGCGAGAAGCTAGCGGGCGACGCGGCAATCTTTATCCGTCATTGCGAGGAGTAGCAACGACGTGGCAATCAAATATTAGTAATTAATTCCCTATATTAGATTGCCGCGCCCCTGCTGGGGCTCGCAATGACGATGGATTTGATTGCCACGCCTTTTAGTATATTGGCTACGCAATGACATACGCTCGGTACTCGGGATTAGCACTACGTCGTTGACAAAATCGAAAAACTCTGGCAGCTGTATATATATGGAGGAATCACGACAATGGGACGAAAGCCGACTTGGTTGGCTTACGCTTTCCTGGAATACGGGGCTTTCCGCAATGGTTAAGCGGCGGCTTTATGAGCGGTTTGATCGGGACGGGACCAAAGTCGCCAAAATAAATAAGCAGGATTTGTTCGCGGCCGGAGCTACTCCTGAAGCATCGGCATTATTTATATCATGGAGATCAACGGCGGATGCTGACTCGTTTGCGGCGAGATGCGAAAAAGACGAAGTTCGGCTCGTGCTGCCTTGGGATGATGAATTTCCGAAGCTTCTCACAACTACCGCTGAACCGCCGGCGTGTTTATTTTTGCGCGGCGCTAAACTTTCGCTTGAAAACTCGGTTGCGGTAGTCGGGACGCGGCGAATGACGAGTTATGGAAGAAGGGCGACGAAAGAATTGACGGAAGGGCTAGCGACTGCCGGATGTACGATCGTCTCAGGTCTCGCGCTCGGAATTGACGGCGTTGCGCACGCTGCAGCGCTAGACGCGGGAGGGCGGACCGTCGCGGTACTCGGAGGTGGATGTGACACCGCCACGGTTTATCCTGTAGAACACGCGCGGCTTGCGGATCGGATCGCTTCCGGAAATGGAACGGTGCTTTCGGAGATGCCTCCCGGTACGAATTGCCAAAAATATCACTTCCTACAGCGGAACAGGATTATCGCCGGGCTAAGTCGCGCGCTCGTTGTAGTGGAAGCGCCGGAAAGATCGGGAGCGCTTGTAACGGCAAAATATGCGCTCGAAGAAAGTCGCGAGGTTTTCGTGGTCCCTGGGCCGATCACCAACGAACAATCGCGCGGAACCAACGCTTTTCTAAAGTACGGAGCCGCGCCTTGCACGGAGCCGCGAGACATACTCGAAACCCTCGGCATTGAGGCGGCTACGGTAGCTGTCGCAAATCTCACCGCAGACGAGCATGCGCTGATCGCGGCGCTTGATGTTCCAAAGTATGCGGACGACCTCTGTCGCGAGCTAAAATGCCCGGCATCCACCCTGTCGGTAACGGCATCTTCGCTCGAATTACGCGGACTTTTGGAACGCGAAGCCGGTGGCACCTACACGCGCACAAACCGTAGTGTTGCAACAATTTCCTTTGACAAAACACCAAATCACACGTATCTTCACGAACATTGACTATGAAACTCATAATCGTCGAGTCTCCCACCAAAGCGAAAACCATTTCGCGGTTCGTTGGAAAGGACTACAAAGTTCTTGCCAGTTACGGCCATGTTCGCGACCTCCCCAAGTCCAAACTCGGCGTGGACACGGAACATAACTTCGAGCCGTCGTATGTAGTTTCGGCGGAACACAAGGCGAAGGTTTCGGAGATAAAACAAGCGGCGAAAAAAGCGGACGAAATTCTGTTCGCTACTGACGAAGACCGAGAAGGAGAGGCCATTTCGTGGCACCTCGCGCAGATATTGGACGAAGAGCCGGAAAAAACTAAACGCATAACTTTCCATGAAATCACGAAAGACGCGATCATGGAGGCCCTGAAAAATCCAAGAATGTTGGATATGAAGCAGGTGGACGCGCAACAGGCGCGACGCATTCTTGATCGTCTTGTCGGATATAAGTTATCCCCTTTCCTTTGGACAAAGGTGAGACGAGGACTATCTGCCGGGCGCGTTCAATCCGTGGCGGTACGTCTTATCGTGGATCGCGAGCGCGAGATTACCGCGTTCGTGCCACAGGAATACTGGAGCATCGAAGGCGTTTTTGCTTCACCGAAAAACGAAACGTTCGACGCGAAACTGCATTCGCTCTCCGGAAAAACCCTGGACAAGATGGCGCTCAAATCCAAAGCTGATGCTGACGCGCTTCTTGGCGATTTACGCTCCGTATCGTATTCGGTGACTTCCGTTGAGACGAAAGATAAAAAGGCCTCCCCTCCTCCGCCGTTCACGACTTCAACTTTGCAACAGGAGGCGAACCGACGTTTGGGATTTTCCGCGAAACAGACCATGACGATAGCGCAAAAATTGTACGAAGGTGTGGATATCGGCGAGGAAGGCGCGGTCGGGTTAATAACATACATGCGTACGGACTCGGTCAACATGGCTGATAAATTCTTAACCGAAGCGAACGATTTTATTACAAAAGAATACGGAGCAAAATACGCGCTGGAATCTCCGCGCAAATATAAAACGAAAAGCAAAGGAGCACAGGAAGCGCACGAGGCAATTCGTCCAACTGATCCGTCGCGCGATCCTGACTTACTCGTGTCATCGCTAGATCCGGGACAATTAAAACTCTACAAACTGATTTGGCAACGAGCGCTCGCGACGCAAATGCAGGACGCAAAATTGCTCGGCACGTCCGTGGACATCACCGGTGGCAATGCCATGTTCCGCGCGACAGGACAACAAGTGGCGTTCGACGGTTATCTCAAACTTTATCCGGATCAGGACAAAGATAAATTTCTACCGGAGTTGGCGGAAAAAGACGCGATCAAAACCCAAGAAATCGAAGGCAAACAACACTTCACCGAACCTGCGGCGCGATATTCGGACGCGACTCTCGTTAAAGCGCTGGAAGAGCTCGGCATCGGCCGTCCTTCGACTTACGCGCCGACCATCTCAACCGTTATAGATCGCGGATACGTGGAACGAGACGAGAAAAAGCGCCTGCTCCCGACGGACATCGGATACGAAGTTACGGATCTTCTGGTCGCGAACTTTCCGGATATCGTAGATTTTGAATTCACTGCGCGAATGGAAAACTCCCTCGATAATATCGCAGAAGGACGGATGGACTGGCGACCTCTTATCTCGGCATTTTACGGACCGTTCAAAATCACGCTGGACAAACGCGAAAAAGATTTAGCGGCCGAGGCGGAAAAAGAAGCCGAGGGCGTAACTTGCCCGAAGTGCGATAAGCCGATGACAATCAAACACGGACGATTCGGAAAATTCCTGGCGTGTGTGGGTTATCCGGAATGCAAAGGAACGCGACAAATGCCGGGAGAGAAGCAACGCGCTGAACCCGAACCGACGGATGAAAAATGCGCCGCGTGTGGCGCAATGATGGTGAAAAAAATCGGGCGCTTTGGCCCGTTCCTTTCGTGTTCAAAATATCCTGAATGCAAAACGATAAAGAACATTGAAAAACCGGTGCTGGACGAGGAAGGAAATATCATCGTCTGCCCAAAATGCAAACAAGGACAAATCACGGAACGCAAATCGAAAAAGGGAAAGATTTTCTTTTCCTGCAACCGCTATCCGGAATGCGACCAGGCGTTTTGGGACAAACCGACCGGCACGGTCTGTCCGAAATGCGGATACGCTACGCTCGTGGCAAAAGGAAAATCAAAAATCTCATGCCCGAACGAGGGATGTGGATACAAAGCGGAACGCGAGGGAGCGGAATGAACTCACCACTGCAACCCGTCATTGCGAGGAGGCTTTCGCGATGTGACAATCTTATCTCTCCGTCATTGCGAGCCCCAGCAGGGGCGTGGCAATCTAATCGAAAATAATTATTACTCTTATTAGATTGCCACGTCGTTGCTACTCCTCGCAATGACAGAGACGAGCTGGTGTCACTATTGTTTTTTGTCGTCCGTTTCCTCTACCCCCATCTTTCTCAACGTCCAATCTAGAATTTTCTCGGGAACACTCAACGCCCATTTGAGCTTTTCGACGATATCTTTTGAGAAGACGTGCTTCAATCCTTTATCTATCCAACCCATGATTTTTGAAAATCCGAACAACGGTACACCGATTCCAACGCCTGCCGTCCTACTCAAGCCCTCGCCTACGCCTTTCACAAACGCCTTGGCGGCACCACCTGATTTTTCCGCCTTTTGAGACGCGAACTCCGCTTCTACTTTCGCTACTGTTACATCCTCTTTCGCTTTCTCTGCCAACTTCTCCTTTTTCGCCGCATCCGCATCCGCAGCTTCGATGGACTGAAGATGTTCGCGAGACTGATTCAGCAGACGATCAATGCCGAGAGCGGCAGCTGTCAGTTCTGACATCTCGACTTTTGACTTCTCGACCGAGGTTTCAAGCTCCTTTCGCTTCTCAATCAACTTTACCGCTTTTTCTTTCTGCTCCGCAGGAAGCGCCTCAACGTCGTTAGCCGGCGCGCCCTTCAGTAGCTCCGCCATCTCCTCATCCAATTTCATCATCAAACCCTCGCTTCGTTTAATCTCATCGGCTTTCTTGACTTGAAGCGCGCGATTGTTCAGTATCGCGATCTCGCGACTCAAAACTCCTATATTCGCATCGTCTTTTTCCGTACGATCCGACTCCGGTATGGAATACAACTCGTCAAGCGCTTTCTTTTTTTGATCAATCTGATTATTCAATTCCGTTGCTTCAAGACTCGTCACTGGTACAGGCGTTTGCTCAACGACCGGGGCCGCTTCCATTGGTTGCGTTTCGGTTGCCGTGGCTGGAACGGCCTCACCGATTTCCTGTACAGGAACACCGATTATTCGCTCAGCTTCAGCTGTCGCTTTGTTTTTTAAAGCCGATACACCGGACTTTGACGTTTCATCGCTATCTTTCAATTCCGCTTCCAAATCCTTTTCACCAGCCACTTCGCCGGCAACGACTTCCGTTGCATCGCCAATATTCCGTTCAGCACTCTCCGCTTCACTTCCAATCTTATCGGTTACCAGCTCGAGATTAAAACCCTCAAAGTTAATTTTTTCTTTTTCAGCTTTCTCAGCCTCAGCGTCAGGAATCTGTTCAAGTTTTAGTGCGGGTTCGCCCATATTGAGTGATATTTTAGAAATTATTCCCAATAAGTTCCCTCCCCTTGGGACAAGGGGAGGTTAGGAGGGGTTCACTCCCCCTTGTCCCAAGGGGGAGAAAAAAGTCTGGATTAATCCAAAAATACCACGTTTTTACACTTTTGTCAGATTGTTGGCGTATTTGCCAATCCCCCTTGACAAATAGTCATATTTATGCTATATTGTTTCTTCAGTTCGAACATTCGACCTCGAATACCAGACTCAACAACCCACCAAACCAAGGAGGCCTCCATGGCCAAGCCGAGCTCGATCCTCATCAACATCCACACCCCCCGCATCATCTTGAGGGACAAGGACGGCAAGGAGATCAAAACCGCCCTCACGTGCTTCGTCCAGAAACTCAGGAAGCTCTTCGACAAGCACCTCGATCAGCCTCGCGCTCAGCCCATCACGCGCACGGTCTCCAAGATCGTGGAGGAGAAGCGCATCGCCGAGGGCGAGAAGCGCGGGACCAACGTGCGAGCCGGACGCGGCGACACGGGCATGCAGGTCTTCGGACCCGACGGCATCAAAAACATGGAGCTGTCGAGCTTCATCTCCGCGATGCGTTCGCACGGGTACGTTGCTACGCAGGCGTACTACCAGCCGGTTCCGGCGCGCGACAAGAGCGGCGAGATGACCGACGACTTCAAGTACAACTTCAAAATTCGCTTCTCTCGCGAGGCGGACGCGGAGCCCCTTGGCGAGGGCTTCGAGGAGAAGTTGGTCGACATCCTCGGCGGCCAGATCTTCCAGCGCTGTGACGTGTGGGAGAACGATCACTCCCATACGATCAACCCGTCCGGCGGCATCGACCCGAACTGCGGGACCTTCCTGCGACTCTCCATGGACGAACGTGGGGAGTACGCGACCAAGCAAGACACGAAGAAGCGCCAGCAGCCCTCCCCCGCCCCCACCCCCACGGCCTGATCAGCCGTCTCACAAAAGAGGCCCTTCGTCCAACCGCGTCACTCGCGGTCTCGGATGGAGGGTCTCTTGCTATTCATCTTCTCCTTTATTTTCTTCATTCCTCAAATCTCTCCTAACCATTACTTTCGCGAAACGATTTTTTATTTCTTCCATTGAGCCCTCGCCGAGCGCGTTGAATGAATCCACTTCCTCCAATTTTACCCATTCCGGAATCGGCATTCCTTCGTGAACTTGAAATATATGCGAAAGATACGATGTGGCATACGCGCCTTTCGGCAGCACGAATCGCACAACCCAACCTTCCGGAACAGCTCGCCACTGAAACGCTTCCGGCACAATGAGCGATTGAATACTTCGATCAGAAACCTGCAAATACGGATACAATTTCATCGTTTCCAAATAATTATCAGTTCTATCGTACGCCATTAACTCGCGATATTCCGGAAGCGGACCGCGCGGTGAAAAAGGCAGTGGTAATGTTTCGGGCATTTCGCCGCCAACTTCTGCAATACGAGAAAAATGACGATTTACTAGCCACGACGCATAGGCATAAACCCACATCTTCACCTGATCTTTTATTAGAGAGATGGCAGCCCGTGTCTTTAAGGGATCGCGTTCCAAAGCTTCCAGAACAGTGATTTCATCTCGCAATGTGAACGGAAAGTGCCGTGCTAACCGGAGCATGGTTTCCCAATCGCCATACGCCTCGCCGAGCGAAAGTCGAAGATCGCGATAGAGTGGTACGTCAAAAGGGCCGGGTTCTCCAAAGTATACGCGAAGCGCGCCGCCGATGTCGTTTTGTAAAATTTTCTGTCCAAGACGATGCGAAATAATGCGAGTCCCGAATCTCTGTGGGCCGTAATAGTTTACAAAGCCGCGAGATGCGATGTTTTTCATGAACGGCTCGATGTTCGCGTTAGCATCACCGCGAACAAAAATCGTGAAACGATTCCCTGCCAAATCTCCCGGCTGAAGCGCTCCGCTTCCGTGCTTAACTGGTCGTAGCATCAAGTGCGGATGTGAAAGCGCCTCGGCATGTTCCTTTTTTACTCCTCGCAAACTTAAACGCTGAGACGTGACCGCGAACGCGTCTTTAATTCCTGCGTGACCGATCTTTCCGCCTTCCACATCCAACGATTCCAACAAATCAGCTTGAGCGTGCGGCCACGGAAGCGCGACCTTGATTAGATCCGCCCACAATGTCCGGCAATCCTCTGAATCCTTAAATTTCTCGGATGACACGATCGGAACGACCGTGCCGTCCAAAAGAACTTCCTCAACTATAAAATCTTGAGGAAAAAGTCGGATGTATCCGCTTGGCCTTCTTGGAGACAAAAAAGTGACGCCAATTTCACCCAATATCTTCTCCGGATCCGTCGGTGCCGGCCTATCAAGTCGCTCCGGATGCGTGCTCCGAATGGCTGAAACCGTTTCTTGCTCGGCTTTCAATAGCGCCTGGGATGCTGATTCTTTCATCGGTACAGTTTATCACTCTGTTTTCTCTTCTCAAAGCAGGTGATAGGATAGCGGTATGCCTATCAGCACCGCGTATTTAGCATTGGAAAACGCCGTACGGAGCTATAATCCGGGGGCTGATCTTGAAATACTGAAACGCGCGTACGATTTCGCTACAGAAGCGCACGCCGAACAGAAACGCGCGTCCGGAGAGCCGTACATCATTCACCCGATTACTACTGCCATGACGCTGGCGGAGATGCGCCTTCCGATTCAGATCGTGGTTGCCGGTTTGCTTCACGACGTTCCGGAAGATACGCCGCGCACAATTGAACAAATAGAAAAAGAATTCGGTCCGGACGTGGCAAAGCTCGTTGCAGGAATTACCAAACTTGGAAAAATCAAATACCGAGGAATAGAAAGGTACATAGAAAATCTCCGCAAGATGTTTTTGGCGATGGCAGAAGACGTGCGCGTTGTCGTAATAAAATTTGCCGATCGCCTTCACAATCTTGAAACGCTCGGCGCCATACCGCCGAAAAAACAATATCGAGTGGCTTTGGAAAGCCTGGAAATTTTTGCGCCGATCGCAAACCGACTGGGCATGGGAGAAATGAAAGGACGACTGGAAGACGCGGCTTTCAAATACGTGTTCCCGAAAGAATACGAGTGGACTAGAAATTTGGTTGAAACTTCGGATCGCCAACAGCAGGGTTACTTGAACAAGATAATGGGGCTCGCTCGCAAAGACCTTGCGGACGCAAAACTTGAAGTCATCGACATTCACGGCCGCGCCAAACACCTCTACTCCACTTATCGCAAACTATTGAAAAACGAACGAAACATCGCGCGAATCTACGACCTTATCGCCGTTCGCGTACTCGTCCCAACCGTGGCTGATTGCTACGGCGCGCTCGGGATCATCCATGGACGATGGACGCCGCTAAAAGGCCGCATCAAGGACTACATGGCGCAACCAAAACCAAACGGATATCGCTCACTGCATACCACCGTGTTTTGCGAAGACGGCGAGATCGTGGAGTTTCAGATCCGCACTCCGGAAATGCACCAAGCGGCCGAATACGGTATCGCCGCGCACTGGGCGTATTCGGAAATGGGCAAACGCTCTACCGCGTCCATATCTTCTCGCATAGATTGGGTTTCGCAGCTCGCCGACATCCAACAGGAACTGAAAGACAAAAAAGAATATCTTCATTCGTTGGAGGATTTAAAAATCGACGTGTTCCGCGATCGCATTTTCGTTTTCACTCCGCGCGGCGACGTTCTTGATCTTCCGGAAGATTCCACTCCGGTGGATTTCGCTTACAACATACATACGGATCTTGGAAACACGTGTACGTCAGCAAAGGTAAACGATGAAATGGCGCCACTTAGCCAAACCCTGAAAAGCGGGGATATCGTGGAGATCGTCATAGATAAAAACCGCAAAGGGCCGAATCCAGATTGGCTAAAATTCGTAAAAACGCATCACGCTAAAAGCAAGATTCGACAATACGCGCGCGCCGGAATCGCGAGCTGGATAAAAGGAGTAATACCGGGAAATTTCCTAAAAAAATAGTCCGTCATTGCGTAGCCAATATACTAAAAGGCGTGGCAATCTAGTCCCTACGTCATTGCGAGCCACAGCAGGGGCGTGGCAATCTAATCGAAGAAAATAATTACTTATATAAGATTGCCACGTCGTTACTACTCCTCGCAATGACGGTTGACTTGATTATCGCGTCGCACGAGCCTCCTCGCAATGACATCTTTCATTCTCCAGTGATTTTCTTCAAAACCGATTTCAAGTCTTCTTCGTTATAGAATGCTATGCGTATCTCCCCTTCTCCACGCGCGTCGCGTTTGACTGTTACGCGAGTTCCGAGAGCTTCGCGAAGGCGATTTTCCAAACTCGCGAGATTCGGATCGGATATTCTCGGCTGTCTCGTTCGTCCTACGCGCGCCTCGGTCTGACGAACCGTGAATTGCCCCGTGAGCAAGGAATCGAACATCTGAAGACGCTCTTCTTCCGTTGGCAAAGAAAGTAACGTTCGAGCGTTTGATGTAGAAATTCGACGTTCTTCAAGCGCGTGGCGAATCTGCTCCGGCAATTGCAATAATCTGATAGTGTTGCCGACTTGCGGCCGGCTCTTTCCAACGCGTTGTCCAACGTCGTCCTGCGTCATTCCAAATTCTTCCATGAGTCGGATGTACGCGCGCGCTTCTTCGATGGGATTGAGATCCGACCGTTGAACGTTTTCAATAAGCGCAAGCTCCATCTTTTGTTGTTCGGTTGCGCTCCGAACTATCGCAGGGATTGTTTCGAGTCCCGCGATTTTCGAGGCGCGAAGCCGTCGCTCGCCAACGATAAGCTCGAATCTTCCGTCATTCTTCCTCGTGACTACCACCGGTTGAAGTATGCCGTGTTCCTTAATGGAATTGACCAAATCTTCCAGCGCCGTGTGATCAAAATACGTCCGCGGCTGGTGCGGGTTCGGATCAATTTGATCGACCGGAATATTTTGAACTACAACGCCTGCGACAGTCTCCGCCTGCGAGCTCGCTTCGCGTTCATCCAAATCCCGCGACGGTATCAGCGCGCCAAGTCCTCTTCCCAACCCCGATTGTCGACCAAGCATAGTTTTAATGAGTAGTGAGTAGTGGTAGGGGCGGGCTTGTCCCGCCCTCCCCGTATGAGCGAATCCTTGCGATCCCCCCAGTTCGTTACGTGTTACATGATACGTGTTACGTGATGAAGTGCTGATACTCGGTGTCCATGATTTCTCGCGCCAGGCGTTCATACGCTTTCGCTCCTTTTGATAAAGGATCGAATGCGGCGATGGTGCGGCCGAATGACGGGGCTTCCGCGAGACGAACGTTACGCGGAATAACTGAACGAAAAATATTGTTCGGAAAATACTTATAAAGCTCTTGCATCACGTCGTCGGATAATTTGTTGCGGCTATCATACATCGTGAGCACGGCTCCGAGCACCTCGACTTCCGGACGCAAATTTTTCTTTACGAGATGCACGGTTTCCAAAAGCTGTCCGAGACCTTCGAGCGCGTAATACTCCGTCTGCACAGGAATCAAAACTTCATCCGCCGCAACGATGCCATTGAGCGTTATGAGTCCAAGCGTTGGCGGCGAGTCGATCAAAATATAATCGTAGTCGTTTCTAATTTCGAGCAACGCGTCGTATAACTTAAATTCGCGGCGAGGCATGTCCACAAGTTCCACGTTCAATCCCGCGAGGTGTTTGGTGGCTGGCGCGATTCGCAAAGTCTCGTGTGCTGTCGGTTGAACTATGTCGCGCATGCTCACTTGTCCCAACACCGCCTCGTACACACCGCGTTCCAACCCGGCATGATCCACGCCTATTCCGGACGTAGCGTTTGCTTGAGGATCAAGATCCACGATCAAAACGAATTTACCGGCTTCCGCAAGATACGCACCCACATTCAGCGCGGTGGTCGTTTTTCCCACGCCGCCCTTCTGGTTCACCACGGAAATTATTCGACCCATAGGAGAGTATCTTACGCGATGCGCGAAGATTTGGGCAAGGAACGCGTTAAGGAACGACTAAGAGTCTCAGTATATAATGCATTTTACGGTATCGCCGTGTGCGACCAAACATGAAATATCACGCGACAAGAATGCCGCAGCCATCTGAATGTCTGGATCAGATAAACTAGTTTCCAATGAACGAAGATGCGTTTCGCCCACCTCTTTAGCGCGTCTCACGCTTTCTTCTACGGTATGACCTTTCAACAAACTTCGAACGATATGATTTGAAAAATCCATGAACGGCTTGGCTAGAGGGTCTTCGGATGGACGCTTAAAATAGCCATGGGAATGTAAAATGCTAAATTTCTTCTCGTACCCAATATAGGCGGTATTGAGATAACCGCCGACCTCGCGTCCGAGCCGTGCCGCCGACTGACATGAGACTGCATACGTTACAGAACTAGACAGTATTTCAGCGTTAACTTTCGATTCAACCAGTGGCTTGCCTTCCTGCCCAGTCACGCAGTCTTCATTACCATGCCCGTTCAATACTACGAGAGATGGCTGTTTTTTCTTCAATCGTCCTTCAAACTCTGACTTTGTAGCTTTTGTTCCTGGAAGATCCAATACTTCAATACCTTTCGCTCGTGCCTCCTCGATCAATATCTGCGACCATGACGACAGATATTTGGTACCGGGATCATAATCCGGACGTGTGACTAGCATCATACGGCAGCCGCGCGCGCCTTCCATGATCTAAGCCATTCGAGTTGGATATCTTCGATCTCTTTCCCAATCTCATCTCCGGCTTGGACACGAGCAATCAATTCATCGCGCGAAAAACTACCGTCAGAACCGATGGATACGTATGTGTCGGGAGATAATACCGAGAGTCTGGCAACAACAAGACTCCGGATCTCTTCGTCGCTCAATTTTTGCTGATCTGTTTTTGAATCATTCATATTATCTGCATTTTTTCCAATCTTTGAAGAATCACGGCTCCTAGTGGCGTATTATGTTCTATCTCGATATAAGCAACCTCCCACGTAACCGGACCCGTCGGTGGTTCAAATACTGCGACAATCTCTCTCCGTACGCCCAACGGCAATGTGGAGTAAATCTTCAAAAATTGTTGTTTTAGATCCTGCATAAATTAGAGATAGGCCGCAACTAGCGTACCTTATTCTTCATCCTTTGTTCGAACTGCCGTTTCTTTGTCTTTTGCTGTGTTGGACAATTTTTAATATAGCCATCCTCAGGCGTCAATCGTTCAACAAATCCTTTGCTGCAATGTGGACACTCGTAAGTTCCGTTATTCATATCCTTTTTAAATTACTTGCATGTCGTGAACCATGGGTAGATATCCTTGGTTAGACTGTCGAGAGAATTTAAATCTTCCTCCGAGGAGGATTGAATATTAATTTTGAAAGGCAAAGATACCCCGCTATCGATATCCTCATCAATGGTTGTATAACCAGTTTCGATTAAAATTTTATCATTCGTGTAAAGTTTCCCGATCATCGCCTTGAGGTGCTCTGTTTGATCTGATTTATTTCTGATGGTGCCCTCATAAATTTTATAATAACTAGATAGTCTACCACCGTATTTCCCAAAATACTCTTTGATCGCCGATATTTCAAAATTACATAATCTCTTTGGTTCATCCTGGAGTAGTTTTATACAAGCCGATGCGCGTTGATCACTTCCTAATTCTAGACAATGCAAGATTTTTTGTTCAAGCGTCTGAGGCTTAAGTTGCTTATAAATCAATATTCCGAAATAGACGATAACCACCAGACCGACGACGGCGACGAAGGCACGGATAACTTTATTTGAGACCTGAATCATAAATCTTTATTTCTGTGTTCAATATAGCAAAATCCGCCACAAATTGGAAGCTGACATCCGCCAAATAAAAACTCTCGCGTGACGAGAGTTTTTGTGTGGTACCGGGGGCCGGGATCGAACCGGCGACCTTGGGCTTATGAGTCCCACGCTCTAACCAACTGAGCTACCC
>JBBTQP010000045.1:0-1605 GCA_038065635.1 Patescibacteria group bacterium
TTGGCTCCGAGGGTGGGGCTCGAACCCACGACCAAGGGATTAACAGTCCCCTGCTCTACCACTGAGCTACCTCGGAATGTGTTGCGATCGGTATATTACGTGATATATGAATGGCTGGCAAGATGACCTAATTCAGCTATCTTGGTATATTCTATTTCAACAAATATATGAAAAAACAATTATCCATTTACGTTGGTTTAGGAATTTTCGCGGTGGCCGGTTGCGCGATGTTGGCAGGGTCTTATTACTTCTTTGCCAGATCGCAGAGATTTCTAAAGACCGGCGTTTCTGCGCAAGCGGAGGTGATCGAGATGGTTAGCAAGAGAGATAGTGAGGGCTCATATACTTACGCGCCGAAGTTTCGGTTTAACGCCAAGGACGGTACCGCGATCGAAGTTGTAAGCGGTGAAAGCTCGAATCCTCCGGAATTTCACGCTGGTGAGATGGTGGAAGTTCTGTACGATCCGGCCGACCCGTATTCTGTAATCGCACGAACGTTTTCCGGTCTTTGGCTAGTAAGCACGATTCTTGCGGGAATGGGTTTTGTTTTTCTTTTTCCGACCGTGATCGGAGGCGCCGTTGTGTTCAGGAACAAAAAGAGAAAAAGTTTTTTGCTGGAGAAGGGACAGAGATTATCCATCAACGCGCCTAAAGTTATTCTCAACACTTCTTTTAAGATGAACGGCCGGTCGCCATTTCAAATTATCGCGGAGTGGCAAAATCCGACGGATCAGAAAATCTACACCTTCAAGAGCGAGTATATTTGGTTTGATCCCACGAAGTACGTCGAAGGAAAATCCGTGACGGTTTTGATTGATCCGTCAAATCCAAAAGTCCATTACGTGGACACGTCGTTTTTACCTAAAGAGGCGTAAAATCTCTCTAGTAATCAATCAACTTCCTAACCAACGGGTGTTGTTGTATTTTTTCCATCGCCTTCGCCTCAATCTGACGGATGCGTTCGCGCGTGACGTCGAATTCTTTTCCGACTTCTTCGAGTGTGTGTGAAACGCCGTCGGTCAAACCGAAACGCATTTCTAGGATTTTTTGTTCGCGCGGAGAAAGGTCTTTGATGATGTCGAATACGTAATCTTTAAGAAGTTGCAGACCGGCTGAACGATCTGGAGAAACATTTTTAACGTCTTCGATGAAATCTTCCAACGTCGAATCCTCATCATCTTCTCCGACCGAAGTTTCGAGCGACACCGTGTCTTGCGAGATTTTGATGATGTGACGAACCTTATCCACGTCCTCTCCCATTTCTGCGGCGATTTCCTCCGGTAGCGGTTCGCGTCCTAGGTCTTGGATGAGCTGACGTTCGATTTGCTGGAACTTGTTTATCGTCTCAACCATGTGAACTGGAATGCGAATGGTTCTGCTTTGATCCGCCAACGCGCGTGTGATCGCCTGACGAATCCACCAAGTCGCATAAGTTGAAAACTTGTATCCTTTTCTATATTCGAACTTCTTGACGGCACGAAATAAACCGATGTTTCCTTCTTGGATGAGGTCGAGAAGTGAAAGGGATTTGCCGATAAATTTTTTCGCGATTGAGACGACGAGACGCAGGTTCGCCTCGATCAATCTTTTTTCCGCTTCCTTCTC
>JBBTQP010000045.1:1705-8066 GCA_038065635.1 Patescibacteria group bacterium
TTTTTCGCGACCTGCTTTCGAATATGACGCGGTGGCCTACTTGGTCGCTTTTTTTTCTTCTGTTGTGGAACGTGTTTCTTCATATTGTAAACTATTCGAAATATGCAAAATTACCTTCAATGTATCGAAGGTTTTGATTTTATAGCACCGCGTTAGCACTCATGATTTATAGATCGCGTAGCCGTTGAATCAGCGCCGCGATTTTCGCATCGTCTTTTTGACGTTCCGCTTCACGCATTTCTCGTTCGATCAACAGTCCTTCTTCCGCGCGTTTTAGGCGAAGAATTTCGGCTGCAGTTTCACGCAGTTCGCGTTCAAGCGTTTTGTCGGACTGATCTTCAAATTCCCGGTCGGCTATTACCGCGAGTAGGTCCAGCTTTTCCGGGGACTGTTCTGTTTTGAAAGTGTGCCGGCCAAAAATTTCTTCAGCGCAGCTCTTCAATTGTGGCTTAACGTATAGAATTGCTTCGAGGCGATCCTCGAGATGTTCGAACCGCGTTTTTTCCTTTTGGAAATCCCTCTCATCGGAGGGCTGTGGTTGCGTTCGAGGTGAAGAGTGCCCCGAACGCCTCGAAGTGTCAATACTTGAACGATGCATCACGTCGCGTAACGCGTCGGTCGAAACCTCAAGATCATTGCCAAGTTTGGTAATCCACGCGTCGCGCTCTACAGGGTCATTGATCCTACGAAATTCCGTCAGAAGCGCTCGAGCTATCTCTTTTTTTCCTTCCGGTCGCGTTACGTCATTCGCCGCGAACGCACGCGCGTACAACCAGTCGACTATTGGACGAGCTTCGGCGATAATTTTCGTCCAGATAGAAACGTCTTTTCTAACCACGTCATCCGGATCTTTTCCTGATTCCGGTGGAATGGATATTACGCGCAAATTGAAATCGAGATTTCGTGCTAAATCCAAACCGCGTAGAGTCGCAGCGTCTCCCGCCTTGTCCCCGTCAAACGCGATCGCGAGCTTGTCTGTATATCGTCTAAGCAACAAAAGCTGATCCTCCGTCAGCGCGGTTCCGGAAGATGCTACGACGTTCGTCACGCCGAATTGATGCGAGGAAAGCGCGTCCATGTTTCCTTCCACGATCACAGCCATCCCTTGTTTTTTGATTTCACCTTTCGCTTTATCCAGCCCGTAAAGCACTGCGGATTTTTTATACACATGAGTTTCCGGCGTGTTGACGTACTTCGCTTCTTTCACATCCGCTAAAATTCTTCCGGTAAATCCGACTATTCGTCCGTGAAGATCCGCGATCGGAAACATGACGCGGCCGCGAAAGCGATCGTAAACGCCGGATCCCCTGTCGCTTTTCGCTGCAAGACCTGCTTGTACGAGCTCATCATCTGTAGCTCCGTTTGATTTCAGAGCGTTAGTCAGCTCGTCCCACGAATCAGGTGCGAATCCGAGTCTCCAAAGATCCGCGGTGAGATCATCAACGCCGCGAGACATGAGATATTTTCTAGCGACTTCGGCGCGCGGATCATTCCGAAGCGTCGCCTGAAACCATCTCGCCGCGAGATCGTTCAATTCGATAAGCCGTCGTTTCAACGTTTGTTGTTCTGGATTGTATGAAGGAAGGGTTACTCCGGTTTTTTGCGCGAGAAATTCCAATGCCTCGCGAAAATCCATTCCCTCCATCCGCATGACGAAAGATATGACGTCACCTCCTTCGTTACATCCGAAGCAATGCCACGATTGACGAGGACGATTCGCGAAAAAACTAGGAGATTTTTCCTGATGAAACGGACAAAGACCCTTAAAACTGCCGGTTCCGGCCGGTTTTAGAGGGAGATATTCCTGAATCGCATCCGCGATGTCAAGCCGAGATTTGATGTCTTCTACCGCGTCCATGCGTACAAGCTTAACGATGGTTTGGCATCCTGTCCATCTCTACTTTTATGTCATTCCCGCGCAGGCGGGAATCCACTTCCTCGAAATATAGGGAAGCTGTGTTATTTTCACGGTCTGGATCCCCGCATTCGCGAGGATGACGTAATTATGTCATTCCCCCGAACGCTTTCGGGGGAATCCAGATCTAAGAAAATAATTCATCGTACAAATCTTCCCATTTGGAATTGTGTTTTTCAATTAAATTCATTTTCCATTCTCTATTCCATTTTTTAAGTTGTTTTTCTCTCGTGATGGCACTTTGTATATCAGACGTTTCCTCAAAGTGTACCAACATGTGGACTCCATATTTCTTTGTAAACCCGTCCATCGCATTAGTCCTGTGTTCGTAAACTCTTTTTATCAAATCAGACGTTACTCCGATATATAAAGTTCCGTTCTTTTCGCTAGCTAATATGTAGACGTAATAGTTCACGGTCTGGATTCCCGCCTGCGCGGGAATGACAAAATAAATTGCTAATCATTCCACCCTCACGGCAACATCCGCCGTCGCGAGATTGTCGAAGGTTCCGCATAGAAGGCGGATCGTCCAGTCGCCGGAGACGGCGTTGCGGGGAACATTCCAATTCCATTTGAATGATCCCGGCGTGATAATCGTCGCTTCGGCTTCTTGGGGATCGCTAAATTGACGAACGACCGAATCCGGTCCGTATACGTCAGCCATACATTTCGCCCAGACCGGCCCATTCATGTCGATGCTCCAAGAATCTCCACGGTGCGTAGACGTTGCGTATTTTCCAATTTTCACGAACGCACGCGCAGATTCTTGAGTCTGCGGTTTCTGTTCCGGTTCGATCGTGATGTTTACGGCGGGGGCAGAGGTGTTGCGATATATCTCAAAGATATACAACGACATCGCCGTGATAATTATGATAAAACCGGCAACGACGAGTTTCGGGACGGAGAGTTTTAGGATCATAGATGTAATAGTAACGAATTTTACCGCGTCCTTCCATGCCTCAACTTTTTCTCCTTTTTCTGCCCCGTCTTTTCCCTTTTTTTTATCTCCTTCAAAATCTCGTTTATCTCATCTCGTAAAATCGCGGCGAGTTCGAATTCGAGGTCCCGAGCCGCATTCTTCATTTCCTCTTCCTTTGTTTTTAAGACCGTTTGCAAATCGCGAGTTTCGGCGCTTAATTCAAGTTTTAAGATTTCCTTTACGTCTTTTTCTCCAATGGACAATCCTAAAATCTCACGCGTGTCTCTCACGGCTTTAATAATCGTCTTCGGGGTAATCCCGTGTTCCTCGTTGTACTTTAGTTGTTTCTCACGGCGGCGGTTGGTTTCGTTGATCGCGCGTTTCATCGAACCCGTCATGCGATCTGCGTAGAGAATAACTTGACCGCGAATATTTCTCGCGGCACGTCCTATCGTCTGGATGAGAGAAACTTCGGATCTCAAAAATCCTTCCTTGTCCGCGTCCAAGATAGCGACAAGCGCTACTTCCGGAAGATCCAATCCTTCTCGAAGGAGGTTAACGCCGACTACGACGTCGTACGTTCCTTTGCGGAATTCGCTTAAAATCTCCAGACGTTCGATTGTTTTGATATCGCTGTGAAGATAGCGCGATTTTACTTTTTGCTCTGTGAGATAGTCGTTGAGATCCTCGGCCATTTTTTTGGTCAGCGTCGTCACGAGGGCGCGATCTCCGTTTTTGACGGTTTGTTTGATGCGATTAATGACGTCGTCGATTTGGCTCAGACCCCCTCTAACTCCCCCTTCGTAAGGGGGAGGAAAGGAGGGGTTAGGGGAGGTCTTGGAGGAGATCGGTCGCACGATCACTTCAGGATCCACCAATCCGGTCGGTCTGATTATCTGCTCTATTACAGCCGTGGAATGATCGTGTTCGTATACGCCGGGCGTGGCGGAGACGAAAATCGCTTGCTTGATCCCCTTTTCAAATTCGTTGAACGCGAGCGGTCTGTTGTCTCTTGCGCTTGGAAGTCGAAACCCGTATTCGACAAGCGTGTCTTTTCGAACCCTGTCCCCTTCGGACATTCCGCGAACTTGAGGTACTGTGACGTGAGATTCGTCGACGACAAGAAGATAGTCGGAAGGAAAATATGAAAACAACGTGTCAGGCGAATCCCCTTCTTTTCGTCCGGAGAGATGCCGCGAGTAATTTTCTATGCCGTTGCAGTATCCGACGTTCTCGATCATTTCAAGATCGAAATGCGTGCGGCGTTCAAGACGCTCGGCTTCAAGAAGTTTCCCATGTTTCTCAAACCACTTGAGACGCTTTTCGAGTTCCGCGCGAATGTTCTTTATAGCTCTTTCACGTTCCGGACCAAGCGTAATGAAATGTTTTGCCGGGAAAACCCAAAGATCTTTTTGTTCGCGTAACGTCTTTCGAGTCACTGGATTTACAGCGAGGATTCTTTCCACTATTCCGCGCGGCACTTCAATGCGATAAAGCATTTCTTCGTTTGCCGGCATGACTTCCAACACACCGCCAAGTACGCGAAAAGACCCGCGCGTCAGATCGCTGTTCGTCCGAGTGAATTGCATTTCGATTAGTCGTTTCAAAAATTCTTCGCGCTTGAGATTCTCTCCGACGTTAAGATGAAGTACGGTTTTCTCATAAGCTTCTGGCGCGCCGAGTCCGTAGATGCATGAAACAGAAGCGCATATGATTACATCCTTGCGAGTCAGAAGCGCTTGAGTGGCACTGTGACGCAAGCGATCAATCTCCTCGTTTATCATCGCCTCTTTCTCGATGTACGTATCACTCTTGGCAATGTATGCTTCCGGTTGATAGTAATCGTAGTACGAAACGAAATACTCGACCGCGTTTTCCGGAAAGAACTCTCGGAATTCGTTGCAGAGTTGCGCTGCGAGCGTTTTGTTCGGAGCGAGAACCAGCGTAGGTTTTTGAATCTTGCCGATCACGTTAGCGATTGTGAAAGTTTTTCCGGTACCTGTTGCACCGAGAAGAGTGAGAAACTGATCCCCTTTTTTGACATGTTGAACCAACGCCTCGATTGCTTCGGGCTGGTCTCCGGATGGTTTATACAAACTTTTTAGATTGAATTGCATGTCTCATGTCATTCCCGCGGAGGCGGGAATCCATTTCCTCGAAATATAAGGAATAGTATTTTTACGGTCTGGATCCCCGCCTCCGCGGGGATGACAGCGAAATGTTGGATGTAACTATACAAAGTCTGGCATATTTTGCGGAAAAATGCTATAAATTTGGCAACAATATGAATATAGAATTACAAACATGTATCCGAGAAGCACTGTCAAAAGGCGTTGCTCGCGCCAAGATAAAAGACGCTTTGCTTAAAGCGGGATGGCGCGAGGATGAGGTAAAAACATCGCTAGAATTTTTTGCGGACGTTGATTTTCCGGTTCCTGTTCCGCGGCGTAAACCGTATCTGAACGCGCGTGAGGCATTCTTGTACCTGGTTTTATTTTTCACTCTCTATATTAGCTCGTTCAGTTTCGGCACGTCACTCTTCCAATTTATCAACCGCGGCTTTCCAGATCCACTTCAAGCTTCCTACATGATCGAAGCAACGTCGCAGACAATTCGTTGGAGCACGTCGGCGATGGTTATAGCATTTCCAGTCTACTTGTTTGTTTCGTGGCTTTTAACCAAGGCGATTAAAAAAGATCCGGACAAGCGGAGCTCAAAAGTCCGAAAGTGGTTAACATATATCACGCTATTTGTTACAGCTGGAATTTTGATCGGCGACTTGATTACACTCGTCTACAACTTTCTCGGCGGTGATCTAACCACTCGATTTATTCTCAAGGTGGTCGTAGTTGGTGCGATCGCGGGATCTGTTTTCGCTTATTACCTTTGGGATCTTCAAACTGAAGAAAAAGAAGTATGAAAAACATAAACATCAGAACGGTTTTCGCGTGCATCGCTTCTTTGGCGGTTATTGTCGTGGCTGTAATTGGTTTCGCTCTTTCCGGTACTCCCCAGGAACAGCGTTTACGAAGGACTGACCAACAGCGGATCATGGATTTGCAGAGTATCTCATCGTCCGTTGATCAATACTGGTATCTCAATCGACAAATGCCCCCTGATCTTCAAACTTTATCAAAACAACGCAACGTCTATATTTCATCGCTTAATGATCCTTCGACAGGCGCTGCATACGAATACGTTAAAACCACATCTTCAACGTATGACTTGTGCGCCACGTTCGATACGGACAGCGAAAAAGATCCAAACAACATCAGTTCTCCGAGAATGCCAACGGAAACATTTTGGTTCCACCCCGTAGGTCGTCATTGTTTCCACTTGGATATTCAAAAAGATAAATTTGCTGCTCCGTTTCCTGTTTCAATCGAATAAGTAAAAGCATATCTGTCATTGCGAGCTCCAGCAGGGGCGTGGCAATCTAATCAGAGGAGATGTCACTCTTATTAGATTGCCACGTCGTTGCTACTCCTCGCAATGACAGGAGAATTAGATTGCCACGTCGTTGCTAC
>JBBTQP010000046.1:0-1079 GCA_038065635.1 Patescibacteria group bacterium
GGTCGTCGGCCACCTTGGCGCATGCCCTCTGGTCCACGCGGGCAGGTATCCAGGGGGACATGTTTCTCCTGCTGCCGAATGCAGCCGGACTCCTTTTGGCCCTGATCGTGGTGGGGCTGATCTGCAAAAGACGCGCGTAACGAATACGTCGCGTAACAAGTTGGAGGAAATCTGAAAAACTTCACACCCGTGAAATACCGGGTGTGATTTTTTTTTATTCAAAAACCGTCAGAAGACGGTTTGATGAGCTAGCCGAACTTTTTCCTGTTCGCGCGGATCTTGACGATCGCCAAGATAGACAGGAAGACGCCGCATACGCCCGCTAGGGCCGAGGCCCAGTCGATCACAAGCATGGATATCACTACCCATGCGATGTTTGCGACGAGAAATACCCACCAGAGCAAGGGCGGCCAAACCACCCGTTTGCTAAAGTCGATGAAAACGGTGAAGTACATGAATACGAATTGTGCACACATGAACAGTGTGACTGCGATTTCTTTCTGTGACTTCATGACAGTCTCCAATCGGATACGAGGGAATGTACGCACGATATTTAAACATGACTACCATATAGATTTCAAGCATATCCACATTGACACCGCCCCATATTCATGGCAGCGGTATATACATGGCGTTCAATAAAATAATCCACCATCGTCGTTCCATTCGTTTGCCCGAATACGATTATTCACAACCGAACGCGTATTTCGTGACGATATGTACGTTCAAGAAAGAATGTTTGTTTGGGGAGGTCGTGGATAGGGAGATGAGATTGAATGAGGTTGGGATGATCGTTGCAAACGATTGGATACATTCTGGTGTTATTAGAAACGAAATAGAATTAGACGAATGGATTATTATGCCCAATCATTTTCATGCGGTCGTATGGTTCCGCTCCGATAGCGAATTGGACGGGGTTCGCAAATACATCATGAAAAATCCATTGAAATGGGGAGAGGATCCGGAAAATCCCCATAAAAAAATTCGGTATCAGGACGCCGTGCTTGCATAGATTGCCTGTTTGTGGTAGAGATCGTCCACAGTAGGAGCCGATAATCGGTTTCTAAAATAGCACATTT
>JBBTQP010000047.1:0-1444 GCA_038065635.1 Patescibacteria group bacterium
ATATTTTGAAATTTGCAAGTGTAAATCCTTCCCCAAGAAACGTTTGGAAAAATCTCCAAACATTATACATCAAACATGTGAAAACAAACAAGAAACATCTTATTGTTGTATTTGTAGATGTTGTGAAAATTCTTATGTCGTCTGTTACACGGTAAATAGTTTCTATGCCCCATCTTTTTTTGTATCGCTTGACATAGCCTTCAGCTTTTTTCAGACTGTGATTTGTTGCGAAAATCCAGTCAAATTTCTTATCCTCATATTCTAATTGCTTAATAAGGATAAATGGGCAATCTACCTTATAATTGGATTTATCTCGATTATATTTTTTGGTTCGAGAGATTAGAACGAGTTCTCCGTCTTCCAATTCTTTAAAATAAGGTTTATACCATTTGCCTTGTTTCCTCCAAAATATCATAAAATTTACATTTAATTTTTTCAACTCATAAATCAGTCCCCAAGAATCAAATCCTCTGTCAAACAATACGACATCTAACATAAGGTGTTCTTTGACAAACTCTATCATTTTTTTAACATAATCTTCGACATAATAACCTCTGGGAACGATTATTGCGTCAAGGATATATTTTGAAATTAGATTGCTCGTTATTGCACAAGTAAGATACTCATAATAATAGTATGATTCTCTCGCTATGCTCCCGGAATGAAGATAAATCTTATCTTCATCTTCGGCATTTGACAATTCGCCGTAAAAAGCTTCTTTTGTTGTATCAAAAGACACGATTAACTTGCGATTTCTAGAAAGAATTTTAAGCATTTTGAGAAATTTAATGTTAACTTCCTGAAAGGACGCTTTCACATCATCACAAGATTTGTCAGTTATCTTCCTGTAAATCACTTGGCTCTTGCTAACCTTGCCCGAGGATTTACAGGACTCATTAACAAAAGCGAGGTTTACTGCCGCTGTTATTAGCGTAGATGTTATGCCTATTTGAGTTACTTTGTTTTTTCTATCCTCTTCTGCTACCAATGCTTTTGTAAATTGGTTTATTATTTGTTTTTTGTCCATTTTACGATAATATAATATCGTAAAGTATTTAAATATATGGGAGTTTATATAAAGTATATATGAAAGCGAAAGTAATATTTTATTCACAAAAAGAGATTAAACCTGCAGAAAAGACTAAATTCAAGAAAGAATTGGCCGGGCACAATGATTCTTCGCATGGCGGAAGATATAAGTATAAAATTCAGGGAATTTTAGACCAAATAAAGCACATTAGACCTTCAAATGGTGCTTTAATTACGGGATTTAATGATTATAAGAAACTCATTAAACTGATGGAAAAATATTCTATCAAGCATATAGAATATACCATAGAAGTGCCAGAATCAGATTTTATAAATAAAGAGGAATAAGGTCATCTACTGTTCTAATCCACAAGATTTATAAGCTGTTCAAAGTAGAATCAGGCTTTATACGAGG
>JBBTQP010000048.1:0-5877 GCA_038065635.1 Patescibacteria group bacterium
CTGCTGTGGCTCGCAATGACAGAAGATCGGGGAGTAACTCCTCCAACCTCCTCTTACTCTAAGAGGAGGACTTTTTTGATTTTTCATTTTCAAATCACAGAGACGACAATTCTTTTTCTATCGCTTGTTTCAACGTTGCCTCGTCTAGCGTTCCTTCGTACGCGCTTGCTCCGATGAATGTGAGTGGGACGGAGTTTATTCCGTCAGCCCGCGCTTGTTCCACGTCTTTTTTGATGGACGCTTCGGCCGCCGGATCGTTTCTGCAGCCGCGGAGAAGCGCGTCGTCCAGTCCGAGCCCTGCGGCGATTCTTCGATATTCGGTTTCACCGAGAGTTGTTCTGGTCATAAGCGCGTCATACGTTTCCCAGTATTTTCCCTGTAATCCGGCGCATCGCGCGAAAACCGCAGTGGAGAGCGCGTTTTTGTGCTGGCTTTCGTTGGGCATATCGCGCCAGACGAAACGGACTTTTCCTTTGTATTTAGGGATCACGGATTCTATGATCGGCTTCATGTCTCGGCACGACTCGCATTCGTAATCGCCGTATTCAATCACTGAGACGAGCGAAGTCGCGTTTCCGTAACGGATCGGATCAATCATGCGAAGCGCGGGCGGACGAAGCGATGAGATCGGTATTACTTTTGGAATAAGCTGGTTCGCGATTTCTTGTGGGATCTCGCCTACGCGATACATAGTCTTATTGAAAAAAGAAATACGTGTGATTATCAATCCGACAACCAATACGAAAAGCACGAGAATTCCGATAAGTGAGAAAATGCGAGGGCGAGTCATTTGGATTGGGGAGTGAGTAGCGAGTAGTTTGTAGGGGCGCATGGCGTGCGCCCGAGTTTGTAGAGCGTGAAATTACGGCAAATCGTATCGTAGTAATTGCCCAGTTGCGGCGTCCGTGAAAATCAATTGCTTCTTATCTTTGCTTAATACGGGTTGTCGTATCGGGTGGATTTGTTCCGGAGTATTGATCTTGGTGGAAACTCCTGTTTTTAGATTGACGCTGTAAACGTCGTCCGGCACGCCCGCGGATCGTTGCGGCGCAAGTCCGGCACCGGTATCGAGCGATTGCGGAACTCCGCAGATCAACTCTGAGTCGTTTCTCCATGCGCACTTATCCGCCCACGTGTTCAAATTCAAACTGCGGCGATTTTCTCCGATATTGTCTCCTGCGCCGCCGCTAATCCAAAGCGACGGCTTCAAATTGTCCCGTTCGTGATAAACGCTGTACAGGATATTCTGACCAGTTGGCGACCAGTTCGGCTGAAATCCGCGGCCCGGGACGATCAGCGATTTGAAATTCTCGCCGTTTTCTCCGATCAAGTATATTTCTTGCGCTCCTTCTGGTTGAGCTCTGCCTGTTTGTGAAAACGCGATAACTTGGTTGTTAGGCGACCACATTGGCGTGACGAGGTGTCCGTTTCTTCCGAGTTCTTCAACTGCTTTCGCCTCGTTTCCGCTAGGATCGCTTACGATAAGAAATCTATTCGAAGGATCAAGTCCTACGCTTTTTGCAACGACCTGCGTATCGTCCGGCGAGAAGGAAAAATCTTCCCAATGTTTCGGCAATGTAACTTGTCGTTTTGAATTGAAATCGTAGTACACGTTGCTACCGTCAGGAAACTCCAGAATCGCGCTGTCAGTTCGCCCCGCCCATTCCACGTTTTGAACGCTCAAAAATGCCTTGTCGCCGAGCGGAGTGATGCTACCGTCCGCATTGACTCTATAAAATCTTCCGTCATTAGGATCGTAAAATCGCGCGCCTTTTCCATCCGCGCCAGGAGATACCGCTTGAGTGACAGTGTCGCGCAAAAGAACGACTCCGGTTGGTTGCGCTTCGGCTGGGACGCCGGTTACAGGCACCGCAGCTCCCGGCGCAAGTTCTCCGGGCTGTACTACTTCGGCTGGGACGCGTTCCGCTCCGGTGCCCGCCGATGGAAGGGCTCCAAGCGTTCCTTCTTCCGGAGGGCCTTCGACTACGGTTGGAGTCGGTGCGAAAAGAGGCCTGAAAATTAAATAGTACAATCCAAAACCGATCGCGATGGAAACGATGCCGAAACCGATCGCGAACAATATCTTTTTTGTTTTATCCGTCATAGGATCAAGACAATATTAGCACACAAGAGATTGTTGTAACATCCAATCCGTGCTGCAATCTTGTCCCCCGTCATTGCGAGGAGGCTTTTGCGACGTGGCAATCTAGTAAAAGAAAATTTTTTTTGATTAGATTGCCGCGCCCATACTTGGACTCGCAATGACATGGAGTTCACGAGACTGGTCCTATTTACCCACTACTTTCGCTATCATCTCGATTACGCTGGTGACGATCATTACTGCCACGAGCATTGCCAAACATCCCGTAAGTAGTACCGGCAGAATCGTGCAGCACATGACAAGATCAACGCAGCTGATGAGACCGATTTGTGGAATCGATGGTTCCGGAATGCGCGTGTCTTTTACAGTAAATTGATTGATAAGTTGCACGTTCTTCATCATTACGAACGCGACGAAACCTATCCCGCTGATTGACGTTAATGCCAATGCCGCGCTCGCCGCATCCCATTTTTCTTTCGCTATTTTCCGTTTCGCCTTGATGTATTGTTGTTGCCGTTGTTCCGCTAATGACCGTTGTTGTTCCTTTGCCGCCTCTCGTTTTTTCGCTTCTTTTTGCTGACCCGCGTAGTAATCCCCTGCGCTCGGTGTTTCCTTTTCTTGTTTGACTTCCGTACCTCCTCGGCGTTTCGTCCCAGCATCTTCCTGTCCCTCGGCAGGAGCTTTTGCTCCTACAGTCGGTGTCGTTGGCACGCCCGCAAACTGTTCTGCCGTGGCCTTCATTCGCTCCTCGCGTTGCCTTTGTTCCTGCATCCCCATGACCGTTGACGGTATTCCTTCTCCTTTATCTCCGGTTACTTGTGTGTAAGAACGTTGCGGAAGTTCTAGTGGGGACTTTCTACCTTCTTCCGAACCGCCTCCGTCTCGTGATACGCCTTCTTGTTGGCGTGCAGTAAAAGCATCTCGGCCTTGATCTGCAGCTAATCCGGCCGCGAAATTTGACGGTACGGTAGATGGTAGTTGAAGCGGTGGGCGTTTTTGAATGTTCTGCATCAGGTTTTCGCTTGCCTGACCGTAGCCCCCAGACTTCGATTGTTTTTGAATGTTCTGCATCAGGTTTTCGCTTGCCTGACCGTAGCCCCCAGACTTCGATTGTTTTTGAATGTTCTGCATCAGGTCGCTGCTCTTGCCGTACGGTCCTGATGCAGTTGGTTCCGCTCCTGCTGGTTTAGCCGGAAGAACAAATTTTGGTTTTTGATATTCAGGTTTCGCCATAGCTATGTTGCTTTCAGCCGTTTTTTATCGGCGGAAAAGGCGATTTTCCGTTTTTGAGGTTTTTCCGTAAGCGTACGTCCTATGATTGAGAGAACTTCGCGTTCAAGTAAGCGACGGATTGCGCGCGCGCCTTCTTCCGGAGGTAGAGGTTGCGTTAGCAGCCATTCGAGAACGTCGTCGCCGGCGGAGCACGCTACGCGCTGTGTTTTTTCTACGCGCGCCAGTATTTCTTGCAGCTCTCGTCGAAGAATTTCTTTTAGCGAGTCGCGTTCCAGCGGACGGAATATTATCGTGCGGTCAAGTCGGTTCATCAGCTCCGGACGGAGAATCTCTGCCAGTTCCTGTTTTACGACTTGTTCGAATCCGTCGGTGTCATCTGAAAACCCGAGCGTTTTTTTACCGAGCCGATCAGATCCGACGTTGGACGTCAGAATTATATAACTCTGGCGGAATGAAATTTGCCTTCCGGTCCCATCCGTCATCATTCCGTCCTCGAGAATTTGCAGAAGGATGTTTTGCACGTCCGCGTGGGCTTTTTCGAATTCGTCGAACAGCACGACTCCATGCGGCCGTTTTCGGATCGCGTCCGTCAGTTTCGTCTGTTCCCTGTAGCCGACGTATCCTGCCGGAGATCCAACGAGTTTTGAGACGGTGTGAGCTTCGGAAAACTCGGACATGTCGATTTTTATCAAAGCGTCCTCGCGACCGAAGATTGTCATGGCGAGGGTTCTCGCGAGCTGCGTTTTCCCGGTTCCTGACGGTCCGACTAGAAGAACCGCGCTTTTTGGTCGCCGCGCGTCGTGAAGCCCAAGCCGCGAACGTCTCACTATTTCAGAAAGTTCCGCGATCGCGCGTTCCTGTCCGATCACCGTGTTTCCGAGATCCGACTCCAGCGTCGCCAGACGTTCGCGTTCCGTCGAAAGGATTGTGGAGATCGGGACGTTGGAGATTCGCGCCACGACTCGCGCAACGTGTTCTCGCGTGACGACCGGGCGGTTGGCGTCGAATTGCCTTTTTACGTTTCGTTGTAGCGCGTCGCGTTCTTTTTCAAGCCGAGCAAGGTCTTCCGTCGCCGCGTCCGCTTTCTCAAAATGCCCTTCTTTAACGGCCGCGCCTTTTACTTCCATAGTCGCGGAGATTGCGATTTCCAACGCCGCGAGCCGCTCATGCGATTCGCGAGATTGCCGGTGCGCGATGACCGATGCCGCGGCTTCGTCTATTAAATCAATCGCCTTATCAGGAAAATTGCGATCCGTAATATATCGATCCGCGAATTCAACGGCAGCGTCGAGCGCTTCCGGCGCATAATGCACGCGGTGGTGATCCGCGTACCTGCTTTCAAGTCCGCCCAGAATTACGCGCGTGGCCTCGGCCGTGGGCTCGTCCACGGTAATCGGTTGAAAACGCCGTTCCAGAGCGGCATCCGGTTCAATGTGTTTTTTGAATTCATTCCAAGTCGTAGCACCGATGCATCGAATTTCGCCGCGCGCCAATGCGGGTTTCAGAATGTTTGCCGCGTCGAGCGTCCCGGTGGTAGAACCGGCTCCGACTATGGTGTGGATCTCGTCGATAAACAAAACCATGTTCGGATCCTGCCGCGCTTCTTCAACTACCTGTTTTAGTCGCGCCTCGAACTCTCCGCGATACATCGTACCCGCGACCGTGAGCGCAAGATCGAGGCAGCGGATTCTTTTTCCGTACAACGCATCAGGAACATCGCCGGACGCGAGTCGTTTGGCGAGGCCTTCGACTATCGCGGTTTTTCCGACGCCAGGATCGCCTAAAAGAATCGGATTATTTTTATTTCGTCTGCAAAGAATCTCAACCACGCGGTCAAGCTCCGTTTCGCGTCCGATAACGGGATCGAGCAGATCCGCGTTTTCGGGTTTTGTAAGTTCTCTCGTGAACGTATCAAGAGCGCTCGGTCGCGCAGCGCGTTGCGGTTCGCGTCTCGAAGTCAGTGGCGTAAGAGTTTCTTCCTCGCGCGGCCCATCCGGCTCCATGCCGTTTCCCATGAAATCCGGAAAACGCGAAGTGGATTTTAAGACTTGTAAAATTTGTTCCCGAAGAGCCGGAAGCGTAACGGCGCGCGCCGCGAAAAAGTTTTGCAGGAGCGGATCGTCGGAAGAAATGAGCGCGGATAAAAGATGTTCGGTTCCCACGTACTTGTGTTCGTTGATGTGCGCCGTGAGAATGCATTTCTCGATGATTTTTTTCACGGGCAACGAAAGATCCGGAGTAACGAGCTGGCGCGTCTCGCAAGCCATGCCGCGAAAATTTTGCTCGGCTTCTTCTTTCGAAAAACCGGATTTAAGCAGAAGTTCGGCGCCGATCGATCCCTTTTCGTTCAAAAGTCCGACGAGCACGTCTCCGGGTTCAATTATTTCTCGTCCGTTCAAAATTGCAAAACTCAACGCCTTTTGCAGCGCTTCTTTAAGATGGGTGGTAAAACGGTTCAATAAATCCGGTGTCAGCATTGTTTTTTTCTGTCATTGCGAGCCCCAGCAGGGGCGTGGCAATCTTTTCCACTCGTCATTGCGAGC
>JBBTQP010000049.1:0-5480 GCA_038065635.1 Patescibacteria group bacterium
TTCCTTACAATAACTACTGTCGCTCGCAGAACAATGAGCCGTCATCATCTTCCCGAAAGGGATAGGTAACTAGGGAAATCTGCTAGGTGCCACATGAAGATTGACGACTAACCATAAGCGGTTGGGAGATTTCATTCAGCTTTTAATGCTGGATAAAATCTCTTAGCCGCTTTTTGTTTTTCAAAGGTCGAACGCAAAAGCGAGAAATATGAGCGAACTAACCTAATTATCTAAACAAGCAAAAAATATGAATTACTATGATTACAATGACAATATGCAGCTGGTATGTGGGTGTGGTTGGAAAGGAACGGGGAAAGAAGCTGACACGATCGTTCAAGATCAATTCCTTGATATACGCTGTCCACGCGTAGAGTGTGATTGGCCGCTTTTGAAAGTCCCGTATCCCACGTATGAAGAGTCTTTGCAGGCGTCAAAGGAAGGCAAGGATGTTGACCCAGCAGATTTGATGGTTCATGAGATTCGAGAGGATCTTTTCGCTCGGTGGGAAAAAACGAAGCTCTACGAATCAAGCCAACTCCCCGACATTCAGGGTGACCGGCTTGAGTTCGTCTGGGATGCGGTCGGGGAGGGCGTATGGGATAGCTTCTATGTCATCAAACACGGAGATACAGTCGTCTGGAAAGAATACTCCTTTTACGAAGATGCTCCTCGTTTTCCAGAGATTGTAGAGATATTCAAGAAAAAATACGGGAGTAGGTACAAGGAAATGGCTGTTACTTGGAGCGCGTTACGCCCTTTGATAGGCGACAAGATCGGCTATTGGAGCTATGTGCAGGGTTGCCCGATCCTTGAGGAGGGAGGCCGTAAAAGATGGGACTTGACCACATAAATCATCACGCTGGAAATACTTAACTTTATTCAACTAACAATAAATACTATGAAAGACACAAAACAGAAATCCCCAATCAATACCGAAAAACAAGAAAGCTACTTCACCCAAAAAGATAAAGAAGACGAGATGTTTTCTGACGGTCTGTTACGAGGGATGGAACGGGCAGAAAAAGAACGGCTGGCCAAAAATTTGGTCATGGATCGTATTCCGGGTCATCGCAAAGGCCTTCCCGACGTTCCAACCTACACGCACTCATTTCGAGTGTATGAAACGATCAATTCTTATGCGACTGATGTCGGTATGTCGTCAGATTGCTGTCTCGCTGCATTACTTCATGATGTAGTGGAAGATGGTGGGGTGAGCTTTGAGAGATTGCTCGCCGAAGGGTTCTCTCATCGAACGGTTGAGCTTGTGAAACTCTGTAGCCATGAGGAGACGAACTTGGGCAAAGAAGCTCGTTGGACGTTGATGATCGCCAAGCTCATCGAAGCCAATGACTATGAGGCATGGGCGATCAAACTGGCAGACCTGCTTGATAACTTGAAAGAATCTCAATGGTTGGCGGAAGATAAACGACGTTTCATGATCGAGGTCAAAGCCCAGCTCATGTTGAAATTGACGGCTCAAATGTTCAAAGATCATTCGCTCTGGCAGGGACTGAATGAGGAATATCGGAATCAAAGAGGACTTTTTGAACAACAGCTCAAAAGTGCGGTCAACAAAGAAAAAGAAGTAAGCAAAGAGGAGTTCAAGATGGCGTACTTCAAATATGGAAGTGAGGAGAGTGGATGGGGCTTGTCTTACTGGAACCACCTTTTGGAGAATGAGGTTGGTAAAAGATATTTTGTCCGAGAGCCAGCAACACCGGAAGAAGCCAGTATGATGATGACCACAGATAAAGATATGCACCGAATGTACTTTGTGACAGAGGGTGAAGTCGAAAATTTCTTTGATTTTCCCAGCGCCTGATTTATCAGGCGTTTTGATAATCAGGAATAAATGAACACGGTGGCAGATTCGCTATAGCGGTACTAACAACCTCGACGATGTGACCCCATCAAAAATCCCTCGCAAGTCGAGGGATTTTTGATGGAAAAAAGTTTTATAGGTTCATCGAAAGCGCCTCATTCATTTCGTGAGGCGAGATACATGAGCATGGTTTGCGCGTCGCTTACTTCGAACGGGTCGTCCGTGCAGTTATCGGAAAATCCTTTTTCTGAGAATATTTTTTTGATCACTCCGTCTTCGACGTACATGCTGTAGCGCCAAGAACGATCTCCGAATCCGAGGTTATTCTTTTTTACAAGCATTCCCATTTTACTTGTAAATTCTCCGTTTCCGTCCGGCAGCATCCTTACGTTTTTTACACCGAGATTTTTAGCCCATTGATACATAACGAAGGCATCGTTTACGCTTAGGCAAATCACGTCGTCGAATCCAAGTTTTTTGAATTTGTCGTAATGTTCTTCGTAACCTGGAACGTGTTTGGAGGAACAGGTTGGAGTAAACGCACCGGGCAATCCGAAGAGTACGATTTTTTTACCTTCAAAAATTTCCTTGCTCGTAATATCCTGCCATCGAAACGGATTCTCTCCGCCGATAGATTCATCGCGGACGCGTGTTTTAAAAACAACATCAGGGACGCTGGATTCTTGATTGAGTGTATGATTTGTCATAGTAGTTATATTTCACCAGTTGAGCGTCAAAGTGTCTAGTATTATTGGCGTTGCGATAGTTGGTCATGGACCGAATGCAAGGATTATAAGACCAACGGCAATCACCGCGCCTGTAAAGATTTTTTCTCTGACGTGACGTTCGTGAAATACGGCTTTTCCAAACACTATTGACCAAAGTACGTCCGCGGCGCGTGATGCCGTTGTAACAATCGATGCTGGCGCCACACGAGCGCGTAACTTCCGATGATGGCGGCCAGTCCGTATGATAGCGATTGAAGGGTGAGGACATTCGCATGGCTGTTGATTTTCTTTTTTGTCGTATGTCGGAAAGCCCACAAAGAAAGCACGATGGTTGCAGTTGATATGAGAATAATTTGGGCGGCGACAACGCTGGTTCCCATGTTCAGAATTATTTTAAACAAAGAAATCGTGATCGCTGCATTAACTGCCGTGAACAGGGTGATGAGAGAGCCGCGCCGTTCTATTCCATGGTTGCGATATAGCCATGCCGCTGATGCGAACATCAAGATCATGGCGAATATCTTTACGCCGCTTATTGCGACACCGGAGAATGAATCGATTGTGATAATGATCGGGATGGTGAGAGTCCGGATGAGTCCAAAAGTCGAACGGCTCGCAGTGTCCATAAATTGTTCATGAGACCCATGATCGACGGATGCTCCCATTTGTGTCCGATCGCAAATTTTCCAAGCGAGGTCGAGACCTCACCGATAAAGGCGCCCAAGGTTGCAAGTAGAACGCTCAACATGGATGTAAAATATCAACAACGCGTCGTTACGTCGATAGAATAGAAAAGTACACACGAGGTACCAGGTACCGAATAATGATATTTGTTTATTGGGTGCAAATATTTGTTGACGAGTCCGTTCGCATCTGTCATTTTATTGACATGCGTTTGACAAAAAAATTGAAAACGTGGTCGAGTTTTGTGCTAGCACAATACATCATTCGAACGAGAGGGTGAATTTTGAGCATGTTGCTGAAAATCCGCCCTGCTCGAGCGGATTTTCTTTTTGTCGAGAAAAAAATAAACAGGAGATTGAAAAATGTTTCGTGCCTCTGGTTGTCGTTGTGCCGTCGATCTTTCAGAGTTGCGTTTGCCGATTTCTGATCGGGAAGCGCTTACGCTACTTACTTCCATTGGTTTTCACGTGGTTGAAGTTGATCTCGTACAGATCGCTCGTTCTCGTATAGGGGTATCCCGTTATCGTCGCGGCGTGCGTTTGGCAGACGCCCCAGATGTATTCGACTGTTCCTCGTTCATTAAATGGCTATATGCCCAGCGCGGAGTATGGCTGCCACGAAGAACCATACAGCAGATTGAACTCGGAGCGCCGGTTCCGCTCTCTGAAGTGGCCGCCGGTGACGTTATTTTTACGACCGGTAGCGTCAATTATTATCACGATGATCCGGCGCTGGGCGTTGGTCATGTCGGCATCGCTACCGGAGAAGGAACGGTGGTGCATGCCGCAAATAAGCGCGCCGGTGTCGTTGAGACCGACATCTCGAAGTTCGCCAGAACGGATACCAAGCTCCGTGGAGTCCGTCGTTATATCTTGGATTCGTCCAGTATCGTGACTCTCGAAACTCCACCTGCTCGTGAGGTTGAGATATCGGACGATATTCGTTGGGTCGTCCTTCAGCGTCTTGACGGCAAATAAACTTCCTCGACCGTGCATTTTTTTATGCCCGGTTTTTATAAAGCTAACTGGTACCGGATATATATATCTACTATGTTTGGTAGCATGTACCGTATAGTGAGTGAATGTATAGGTTTAAACTATGTTGTGTATAGGTTAATTGACAGGATTGTATAGATTTGCTATCCTCTGTATAGGTTTACTTTCATGAATGTGAAGTTTTATGGCTCCTATGAATATCTTAAAAAATGAAGGCGAATTAGTCTCAATTGGAGAAGCTGCCAAAATCTTAGGCGTCGCAATCCAAACATTGCGAAGATGGGATCAGGAAGGCAAGCTGGTTGCGCGTAAGACCACCGGTGGACAACGACGATATTCGCGGCCAGAGCTCAAGCGCTATTCTTCAAGTGACATCTATAAAATTGCACATCTCTGGGCTACGAATAAGACACCTACACCGTTGGAAGATGACGTCTATTGTCAGACGAGAGCTGTTTTTGAAGTGCGTTTACAGCGTTTTAGTCAACTGTTGGAGACATCCGGAGTTGCCGGAGACACGTTCTCCCTCATAGTTTCTGCGGTAGGCGAAATCGGGAACAATTCCTTCGATCACAATATAGGAAATTGGCCGGATGTACCCGGATTATTTTTTGACTACGACATTGATCTGCGGCAGGTGGTGTTGGCTGATCGTGGACAGGGCATTCTTACTACTCTGCAGCGAGTAAGGCCGGCGCTGTATCTGCATACGGATGCTTTAGAGGTAGCTTTCACCGAAGTATTAACCGGAAGAGCGCCTGAAAAGCGAGGTAATGGACTAAAATTCGTTAGTAGGAAAGTTATTCAGAAAGGGGTGGCAAGCATCACGTTCCAAACCGGAAACGCTAAGTTGTCTATGGAGGCGGGATCGAGTAAGTTTAATATGGAGATCACCGATGATCATGTTCGTGGCACTTTGGTCTCGTTTGAATTTAATGCAAAAAATTAATGAACACTATGAAAATTCAACTTGAAAAGTTCGGTAACACGTTAACTTCAAGACCGGCTGGAAAAGACGCATATGCCGGCTTTCTTTCGGTGATCAACGGCGTAAAAGACGAGGAATTGGTTGAAGTAGATTTTACCGGAGTCAGTTCGTTTTCTCCTTCTTGGGGAGACGAGTTTTTGTCCCCCTTATTGGAGAAGTTTAAGGAACGCTTGATATTGATCAACACCCAAAATCCATCCGTATCAGCTACAATCGAAACGTTAGAGGAAAATAGCGGAAATAAATTCCAAGTTCGGTCTCCC
>JBBTQP010000050.1:0-4832 GCA_038065635.1 Patescibacteria group bacterium
TCGCAATGACAGTTGATTAGATTGCCACGTCGTTGCTACTCCTCGCAATGACAGTATCTACAATGCTATAATGGAAACATCCCATGCAGAAAAATCCATTTCAAAAAAACCGAAAATCTTACAAATTGGACGTACTTACGGTCGGCGCGGCGACACGGGATGTTTTTATTCAAAGCAAAAGATTCAAAAACATCAAAAACCCTCTTGCGGCAGACGGACTGGACGTGTGTTTTCCGCTTGGCGCAAAAATAGATATTGATTCCGTCATATTCGAAACCGGAGGCGGCGCCACAAACGCGGCCGTAACGTTCTCACGTTTCGGGCTTCGTACTGCCTGCGCCGCGCGCGTTGGAAATGATCCTGGCGGAAACGAAATAGTAGCGAGATTGAAATCAGAAAAAATCGATACCTCCTCAATTCAGACGGATCCAAAAAAAGGAACCGGCTACTCCCTCATCCTCGTATCCAGCAGCGGACAGCGCGCGATCCTTGTTTCACGCGGCGCTTCAAGCGATTTGGACGCATCTCAAATCAATCTAAAAAAAATAAAACCGGAATGGATCTACCTCACAAGCGTTGGCGGTAACTTAAAAACGCTAAAAAATATCTTTGACTCTGCGCGAAAACTACGAATCCACATCGCATGGAATCCGGGGAACGCGGAAATCGAGTTGGGAATAAAAAAACTACTACCATTCCTCATCCAAACCGATATTTTAGATTTCAACCGCGAAGAAGCCGCGGCGCTGGCGGAAGTTCCTCCTCGGGATCTGGATAAAATCCTCCATCACCTCGGTATATTGCCGCGACAAGCCATTGTCATTACCGATGGCGCGCGAGGAGCATACGCTCATAGCCGCGGCACAACATGGTTCGCACCTGCAATCCCCGGCAAACGCGTTAACACTACCGGCGCAGGCGACGCTTTCGGTTCCGCATTCACGGCCGCCGCTATCACAACCGGAAATCTAGAAACCGCGCTACGAGCCGGAATGCTGAATTCGTTCGGCGTGATTACGCACATGGGAGCCAAAGCCGGAATCCTAAAGAAATTTCCATCAACAACCGATCTTCAACGCGTGAAAATCAAGAAGTTATAGTATGTTAAAGTATCTTCGCAGTTTGATAGAATCATATCTTTTTATATTGATCGCATCTCTCGGCATCGGAATATTTCTTCCACAAATTCAAATTCTGAGCGCATGGAACACACTATTTCTTCAAATCATTTTTTTCTTATCAAGTCTCAAACTCGACATTGATCAATTCACGCATCATCTCAAGGATTGGAAAACCATACTCGTCACTGCGGGATTCATGCTCCTAGCCCTTCCGGTTCTTGTGCGTATTCTACTTTTTCCATTCGGCGACTTATTCGCAGGGCCCGCTCTCGCTCTTTTTCTTCTCGCTGCCATGCCAGCAGGAATGACCGCACCACTCCTTGTAGAAATCGTTGGAGGAAAACAGGCGATGGCGCTTGTGATAACGATCACAACGTCACTCCTCGCACCTTTTAGCATCCCGCTCATAACGCTCTTAGCATATAGGACGTCCGTTCATGTCGATGCTTTTGGCATGTTTCAAAAATTAGCGTTGGTAATTTTTATACCGTTTATTATCGCAATGATCGTCAAACGTCTCTCCCCGAAAAAGGTCGCAAAAATCGCCTCTCACACAAAACCAATCTCCATCTTCTTGCTCGGCCTTCTCATTGCAACCGCAATAGCGCCATACGCAGAACGTCTTCAAACATCTTTCGTTTCTCATCCTTCTACAGCTCTCATTCTTATTGCGTTACTCTTTGTCTTTTTCGCGATACTACATATTCTTGGGTATAACGTCATCTGGTGGAAATCGAGGTCTGATCGTCAAACCATCTCCGTTTGCTTAACATACATGAACTTTACACTAGCCATTTACTTGGCAAGTCGTTTTTTCCCCGATCCAACGGTCATACTGACTCTTATTTTATCCATCATCCCATGGGCGGTGATGCTCCCTCTTTGGAAAAAATTCTCGACCGCCAAATAATGCAATGAAAATTTTCCATCGCATAAAACATTTTTTTCTGGAAAACCAAATCATGGTTGTTTTTATAGGCATCCTCGGAGGTTTTATTTTTCCGGCATTCTTTAAACCAATTGCGCCATACGGATCTTTTTTGCTAATGCTGATTTTCTTCACGTCGAGTCTGCGTCTGTCGTTAAACGAGCTGAAAAATTATGCAAAAGACTGGAAAATGGTCGTGTTGACGAGCTTGTTCATGCTCGTGTTCCTCCCTGTTGCAATGTGGCTCCCTCCTCGGATATTCGCTCCGGATTGGGCGTTGCCGTTTCTAATCGTCGGTGCGATGCCCACAGGAATGACCATAGCGTTAATCGCGGAATACTTCGGAGGAAAAACGACGCTTGCGCTGGTCATTACTGCGGCCACTTCGTTGCTTGCGCCGTTCACGATCCCACTTGTTTTCCAATTCCTGATTGGCAAAACAGTTCCGATTCCTGCGCTGAAACTTTTTCTCGACCTTCTATACACAATCGTCCTGCCGTTCGCCGTCGCCGCGTTTGTACAACGCAAAGCTAAAAAATTCGTTAAAAAACACGATTTCTGGTGGCAACAAATTTCCATTATCGCGTTTGGCGTTCTGGTCGCAGGAATCGTAGCTGATACGACCGCTGGCTCAACCATCGTTCTCGGATGGGACGAGGTTGGTATTTTGATCGTCATGTTGATTTATCTCGCAGGCCTAACATGGCTCGCGTACGTCATGGCATGGTGGCGTTCACCCGGAGAAAAAGCTACCATCGCATTAAGCATGATATACATGAACAATACGCTGGCACTTTTCATCGGCAATAGATATTTCGGCGACCAAAACGTTGTCCCACGGCTCGTTATCATCCTCATGATCGTAAACGCACTTTTACCGCCGTTGCGAATCATAGCCAAACACGCAGCAAAAGCCGCGCCTAAAAAAACAAAAACTTCAAAAATTCTTCAACCTTTTTCCCTCCCCTAATCCCTAGCCATTCGACTTTACAGACTTTATAGACTTTTCTATGCCCCCCTCCATTTACGTCACTCGCCGGTTTGCCGATTCAGGCATCAAGGCGCTTCAAGCCAAAGGATATCGCGTGGAAATTTATCCGAAGGACGAAATAATACCGAGAAAAGAACTGCTAAAAAAAGTGAAAGGAGTTGATGCGCTTTTATCTCTTCTGACGGATAAGATAGACGAGGAGGTATTCGCGGCGGCCGGACCGTCGCTGAAAATCGTCGCGAATTACGCCGTCGGTTTTGATAATATAGATTTGGCAGCGGCGAATAAACGAGGCATCGAAGTAACGAACGCTCCGCACGATAAGGTAAACGAAGCAGTCGCCGAACACACGTTCGCTCTTATCATCTGCCTAGCGCATCGCATCGCGGAAGCCGATCAGTTCTCAAAAGCGGAAAAATACACGGGTTGGTCGCCAACGCTTTTAATTGGCACGGATTTATCAGGAAAAACACTTGGGATAGTCGGAGCGGGAAGGATCGGCGCATCAGCTGCGCGACGCGGCGTAAAAGGATTCGGAATGAAGCTCGTGTATTCGGACATGCGAAAAAATCCGGAGATCGAAAAGGAGCTTGGAGCAAAGCGCGTCACTTTTGAAAAGTTGTTGCAGACATCGGATTTCGTTTCGCTTCATGTTCCCCTTCTCCCATCCACGCGCCATCTTATTTCCACCAAACAACTTGCGATGATGAAAAAATCCGCGTTCCTCATCAACACGGCTCGCGGTCCCATCGTGGACGAAAAAGCGCTACTCCGCGCTCTTGAGACGAAAAAGATCGCCGGCGCAGGACTGGACGTCTTCGAATGCGAACCGGCAATTGATTGTGACATTAGAGATAATCTTGAGCTTAGATCTTTTCCAAACGCGGTACTGACTCCGCACATCGCAAGCGCCACGATCGAAGCGCGCGAGGCAATGAGCATGATTGCCGCAAACAACATAATCGCGGTATTGTCAGGAAAGAAACCGTTAAATCCAGCTAAATAAATAGTTTATCTATTATGAAAAAAATCATAGCCACATTAGTCCTGGTGACGTCGATGGCGACGAACGCCCTTCCCGCGCTTGCGGAAAGCCAAAACGAGCTGAGACAGACGTGGCTTAACGCAAAAAAAATTCGTCTGGAGGCCGATGCCGCGTATAGGCAGGCGCAACTGGATTATAAGAAAGATAAAACTCTGGAAAATGATCAACGCGTGATTGATGCCGCAAAAACCGTGCTTAACGATGCGTTGGACGAAGCGGAGGCATGGCTAAAATGGAAACAGTTGGAAGCTGACGATAATATCGACGTCCCGGAAGGAATAAAAAACAACGTGGACAGCGACGTTGAAGCGAATCTTGCGAAAATCGACGGATTTCGCGCGGATGTCGCCGGAATCGAAAACCGTTTGCAGGTAATAGGAGTGTTTATTAAAATCGTCGGCGGTTATACAGGATTGCTTACCGATGTCGCACGTAATTCCGGCGCCATGTGGGTTCATATCGGCGAACAGCTCGCAAAAAAAGTCTCGGAATACGAAGCGAAATTACGCGCGGCAGCGTCCGTAATGACGGACAATGCCGAGGCGCTCGCAAAACTCGACGTTGTTAAAAAGGAAGTCGCTACGGCCAAAGGAAAAATCGAGCTCGCAAAAACCGCGTATGAAAACGTGCGCCTAACCGGAACCCCTCTGATAAAATTCGCGGAAGGAAATGCTCATCTGCGTCAGGCGAAAGTCAATCTCATTAACGCGCAGATTCAACTTAACAGCGTGTTTAATCTAATCATAA